>DASVNS010000221.1:0-2372 GCA_036383735.1 Phenylobacterium sp.
CAACGGCAGCTCCATCGCCATCGGCCACCCGTTCGGGATGACCGGCGCCCGCCTCTCCGGCCACGTGCTGCAGGAAGGCAAGCGCCGCGGCGCCAAGCACGTGGTCGTCTCCATGTGCATCGGCGGCGGCATGGGCGGCGCTGGCCTGTTCGAGGTGTTCTGAGCTACCTCCCCCATCGCGGCAGCGATGGGGGAGGGGGACCGCCCGCTGAAAAGCGGGTGGTGGAGGGGGCGAGCCACAAGCACTGAGCTTGCGGCCGCCTCTTTGATTCTGTGCCTGAGGCTTGCCCCCTCCACCACGCCCCCTGCGGGGCGCGGTCCCCCTCCCGCCGCTTCGCGGGGTAGGTAAAGGCCGCGACTGGTTCCGCCCATCACCGGTGCGGCGCGTTGACTTGGCGAGGCTAGGTACTTAAGTCTCCCCCGCCCCAAAAGAGCGCTTTTCCAGGCGGGCGAAGGGCCCTGTCGCCGCCTTACGGACATACCCTTTGAGCATCTTCCAACGGTTCTTCGGCTCTTCCAACGACCGCAAGGTCAAGGGCATGAACGCCCGCGCCGCCAAGGTCACGGCGCTGGAGTCCGCCACGCAGGCGCTCTCCGACGACCAATTGCGCGCCAAGACCGTGGAGTTCCGCGAACGGCTGGCCAAGGGCGCGGCCCTGGACGACCTGCTGGAAGAAGCCTTCGCCGTGGTGCGCGAGGCCGCCAGGCGGGTGCTGGGACAGCGGCACTACGACGTGCAGCTCGTCGGCGGGATGATCCTGCACCGCGGCGGGATCGCCGAGATGCGGACCGGCGAAGGCAAGACCCTGGTGGCCACCGCGCCGGTGTACCTGAACGCCCTCGAGGGCAAGGGCGTCCACGTCATCACGGTCAACGACTACCTGGCCCAGCGCGACAGCGAGTGGATGGGACAGGTCTACCGCTTCCTGGGCCTGACCGTCGGCGTGATCGTCCATGGCCTGAGCCAGGGCCAACGCCAGGACGCCTACGCCTCGGACATCACCTACGGCACGAACAACGAGTTCGGCTTCGACTACCTGCGCGACAACCTGGTCTACGACGTCGCCGAGATGGTCCAGCGCGGCCACAACTTCGCGGTGGTCGACGAGGTGGACTCGATCCTGATCGACGAAGCGCGCACGCCGCTGATCATCTCCGGCCCCACAGAGGACCGCTCCGACTTCTACCGGACCATCGATCTGCTCGTGAAAGAGCTGGTCCTCGACAAGACCACCTACGACTACGACGAGAAGCAGCGGCAGGTGATCCTGACCGAAGAGGGCTCGGAGACGGTCGAGGAGATGGCCGCCGCCGCGGGGCACCTGGCCGAAGATTCCGCCGGCCTCTACGACCCGGCCAACATCTCGGTGGTGCACCACATCAACCAGGCCCTGCGCGCCAACGTGATGTATGTGCGCGACAAGGACTACATCGTCCGCGCCGGCGAGGTGATCCTGATCGACGAGTTCACCGGCCGCATGATGCATGGCCGCCGCCTGTCGGAGGGCCTGCACCAGGCGATCGAGGCCAAGGAAGGCGCCGTCGTCCAGCCCGAGAACCAGACCCTGGCCTCGGTGACCATCCAGAACTACTTCCGCCTCTATTCCAAGCTGTCGGGCATGACCGGCACCGCCGCCACCGAGGCGCAGGAATTCATCGACATCTACAAGATGGACGTGGCCGAGATCCCGACCAACCGTCCGGTCCAGCGCATCGACGACGACGACGAGGTCTATCGGACGGCCGCCGAGAAGAACCACGCCGTCGCCCTGCTGATCGAGGTTTGTTACCGCCGCAAGCAGCCGATCCTGGTGGGCACCGTCTCCATCGAGAAGTCGGAACAGCTGTCCGAGATCCTGAAGGGCCACAGCTTCGAGCTGGACGGCAAGACCATCAAGGGCCTGCCGCACAACGTGCTGAACGCCCGTTTCCACGAGCAGGAAGCCAGTATCGTCGCCGACGCCGGCGTACCCGGCGCAGTGACCATCGCCACCAACATGGCCGGCCGCGGCACCGACATCCAGCTGGGCGGCAACGTCGACATGCGCCTGGCCGCCTGGCGCGAAGAACAGCGCGACCAGGGCGTCGAGGTCACGCCCCAGCAGGCGCTGGACAAGAAGGCCGAGATCGAGACCGACATCAAGGACCTGAAGGAACAGGCCCTGGCCGCCGGCGGCCTGTTCGTGCTGGGCACCGAGCGGCACGAAAGCCGGCGGATCGACAACCAGCTTCGCGGCCGGACGGGCCGCCAGGGCGACCCCGGCCACTCCAAGTTCTTCCTGTCGTGCGAGGACGACCTGCTGCGCATCTTCGCCGGCGAGCGCCTGGACGCGATCATGCGCACCTTCGGCGTCCAGGAAGGCGAGGCGATC
>DASVNS010000222.1:0-7464 GCA_036383735.1 Phenylobacterium sp.
AAGCCCGCCGGGCTCACCGGAGAGCATGCGGAATGGTTCAGCGCGGGGCGCGCTTGGCGAGGATCCGCTGCAGCGTGCGGCGATGCATGTTGAGCCGGCGGGCCGTCTCCGAGACATTGCGGTCGCAGAGTTCGTAGACGCGCTGGATATGCTCCCAGCGGACGCGGTCGGCGCTCATGGGGTTTTCCGGCGGGGCGGGGTTCTCGTCCTTGCGGGCCAGGAGCGCGCGGGCCACGTCGTCGGCGTCGGCGGGTTTCGACAGGTAGTCGATGGCGCCCGACTTCACCGCCGCCACGGCCGTGGCGATGTTGCCGTAGCCGGTGAGCATGATGATCTTGGCCTCGGGCCGTGCTTCGCGCACAGCTTCCACCACCTTGAGGCCGGAACCGTCCTCCAGGCGCATGTCCAGCACCGCGAACGCCGGCGCATGCACCTTCACCGCGGCGATGGCTTCCTGGACGCTGCCGACAAGGGTCGCTTCGAAACCGCGTTGCTCGAGGGCGCGGCCCAGCCTTGTCCGGAGCGGGGCGTCGTCATCCAGAACCAGGAGGCTTTTGTCGGCCAGGGCCGTGACTTCAGCGGACAGGTCAGTCATGCGTCCTCCTCATACTTGCGGCAGAGTGTCGCACCTTCGTGGGTTTGCGCAAGCCTCCCGGCGTGTACCTCAAACGACTTCAACTAAGGATCGCGGCCAGCGGGCGGTCACCACGGCCCCATGTGGCTTTGCGTTGTGAAAGGTCACTGCGGCTCCTGTCCGTTCCAAGAGGGTCTTCGAAATGAAGAATCCCAGTCCCATGCCGATGTGCCCCGTCCGCGACCCCTCGGCGCCCGGCCGGCTGGTCACATAGGGCTCGCCCAGCTTGGCGAGGATCTCGGGCGCGAAGCCCGGGCCATCATCGCGCACCTCCACGGTGACATGCTCGGCGTCGAAGCGCGCCGAGACCAGGATCTCGGACCGCGCGAAGTCGACGGCGTTCTCGACAAAGGTGGTGAAGGCGTGGGTGATCTCGGGCAGCCTGCGGATGTCCGGCGTTTTCACGTCCTTGGCGCCGGTCACGATGGCTTCCACCCGGACCTCTTTCGAGGCGTTGGCGTGCGGCTCGATCACCTCCTGCACCAGCTGGCGCAGCGACAGGCGTTCATGCACTTCGTCGGAGGCCTTGTCCGGCATCGAGGCGAGGCGTTTCAGGATCTCGCGGCATCGCTCGGCCTGGGCGATCAGCAGCTCGGCGTCCTCCTTCACCTGCGGCGTCGTGGCCTCGCGAGCCATCTCCTTGGACACGATGGAGATAGTGGCGAGCGGCGTGCCCAGCTCGTGCGCCGCCGCGGCGGCCAAGGCGCCAAGGGCCGACAGCTTCTGCTCGCGGGCCAGCACCGTCTGGGTCACGTCGAGGGCCAAGGCCATGCGTGCAGCCTCGACCACCGACTGACGGACGGTGGCGGCCACCAGCGCAATCCCCACGACGTTGGCGACGCCGGCGAACAGCCGGAACTCCAGCGAAGAGCGGGGCTCCGGATGGAGCGACGGGTACGGCAGCGCAACCACCGCCAGCAGTATGGAAAGCGCCGAGCCAAGCGCGCCCACGATCAGCAACGGCCGAAGCGGCAGCGTGGCGGCGGCCAGGCTGACCGGCGTCAGCAGGACCAGGATGAACGGGTTCGCCGTGCCGCCGATCAACCCCAGCAGCACGGACATCTGCAAAAGGTCGAGGGACAGCTGGGCCACGGCCTCGCGGTCGCCCATCACCCGTTGCGGGGGCGAGGCCACGCCGGTCAGGACGTTCCCGAACGCGCCGAAGGCGACCGCCAGCGCACAATAGCCATAGGGCGCCGGATAACCCAACACGAAGGCCATGGCGGCCAGCAGCAGCACCCCCGCGCCAATCACCACCCACCGCAGCGTCACCAGGGTTCGGACCCGCAGGTGCCCGCGCCGGATCGCCGCGAAATCCCAGACGGCTTGCGCGTCGTGGGAGGGAGCCGTATCGAGGCCGGCGTTCGCGGGCTGGGTGGTCATCGGTGACGGCCCGGCGCGGCGGCAGCAAGGGATGCACCCATGACCAGGAAGATCCTGGCCCTCATCGCGGTCCTGGCGCTCGCGCTTGCCATCCTCACCGGTCTCGCCGTCCGAAAGGGCGTCCTGGGGCCGCAACCGCAAACCGCCGCCGTGGGCGGGCCGTTCCAGCTGGTCGACACCTCAGGTCGCACGGTCAACCAGGATATCCTCAAGGGCAAGTGGAGCGTAATCTTCTTCGGCTTTACGCACTGCCCCGACATCTGTCCGACGACCCTTTTCGAACTGGGGCAGGTGGAACCGCTGTTGGGCCCAGCCGGCAAGACCTTCCAGACGGTTTTCGTTTCGGTGGACCCCGCCCGCGACACGCCGGCCCAAATGCTGACCTACGTGACCAACGACGCCTTTCCAAAGCGCCTCGTCGGCCTGACGGGCTCTCCCGCCCAGGTGGACGTCGCGGCCAAAGCCTATCGCGTCTATTATCAGAAAGTCGGCGAAGGGGCCGACTACACGGTCAATCACGCGGCCTACAGCTACCTCATGAACCCCAAGGGCCGGTTCGCCTGCGTGCTGCCGTACGACCTGACGCCCGAACAGACGGCGGCCAAGATCACGGCCGCCATGAAAGCAGGCGCCAACACCGACAGTTGCTGACGCCGTCCGTTCCTACCCAAAGCATGGCTTGTGCAGCCCATTAACATTCCGCATGTTATGCTGCGACGCACAAAGGCACGCCAGCATGCTCTACACCGCCTATGAAGCCGGCTACTATGCAGCCTCGCCGCTCCGGTTTGCGGCGCTCGCGACGCGCGACTTCTGGAGTTCGCCGCTGAACCCAGCGGCCGACACGGAGTTGGGGCGACGGATTTTCGCCACCACCGACCTGTTCGCCAACCTGACCCGGCGCTACGGCAAGCCGGAGTGGATGATCGACAGCGTACAGATCAACGGCCGTCCGGTGCGGGTGCGCGCCACCACCGTCTGGTCCACCCCCTGGTGCAAGCTGACCCACTTCGCCCGCGACATGAGCGACCTGCGTCGTGCGGGCAAGACCGAGATCGAGCCGGCGGTGCTGATCGTCGCCCCGCTCTCCGGCCACTACGCCACCCTGCTGCGAGGCACGGTGCAGGGGTTCCTGCAGGACCACGAAGTGTTCATCACCGAGTGGAGCAACGCCCGCGACGTATCGATCGTCGACGGCCGCTTCGGCTTCCACGACTGCATCGACCATATCCGCGAGATGCTGCGCCAGCTTGGCCCGCGCCCACACGTGGTGGCGGTCTGCCAGCCCGGCCCCGCGGTCCTGGCCGCCGTCTCGCTGATGGCCGAAGACAACGAGGAGAGCCGTCCGGCCTCCATGACCATCATGGGCTCGCCCATCGACGCGCGCATGTCGCCGACCGTGACCAACAAGCTGGCCGAGGAACGGCCGTTCTCTTGGTTCAAGTCGAACATGATCTACAACGTGCCGCCGCCCTATATCGGCGCTGGCCGGCGCGTCTATCCGGGGTTCGTCCAGCTTGCCAGCTTCATCTCGATGAACCTGGAGAAGCACAAGGAAGCGCATCGCCAATACCTCTCCCAGCTGATGGACGGCGACGGCGACAGCGCCGAGAAGCACCTGGAATTCTATGACGAGTACCTGTCGGTGCTCGACCTGACCGAGGAATTCTACCTCGAGACCATCGACGTGGTGTTCCAGCGCTACCTGCTGCCGAAGGGCGAGCTCCACCACGACGGTCGTCGGGTGAGGCCGGAACGGATCACGGATGTCGGCCTGCTCACCGTCGAGGGCGAGAACGACGACATCTCCGGCATCGGCCAGACCCAGGCCGCCCACTACCTCTGCCTTGGACTGCCGCCGGAGCTGAAGGAGGACTACATCCAGCCTCACGTCGGCCACTACGGCGTGTTCAACGGCAAGCGCTTCCTGGAAGAGATCTATCCGCGGACCCGCGCTTTCATCCGGCGGATGGAGGAACACGTGCCTCGCGCCAAATCGGCGGCGGTTCCTTCGGCCGAGGTCGTGCCGATCCGGCCGCGCGGCGCGATGGCCTGATCGGCGATCCAGGCCTTCCCCAGTCGTCTTCGCTTCGCGAATGGGGAACGACAGCCTAGATTTGCCGACCATGAGTCTCTTCGGGCGCACCCTCTCCGACGGCGACCGGCTGGACGTCGCCGGCGCAGCTGTTCGCCTGAAGGTGAACCGCCGGGCACAGCGCGTCTCCCTGCGCCTGGATCGCACGCGGCGGGAGATCGTCGCCACCGCCCCCTCCCTGCGCCGCCTGTCGGAGGCTGCGGCCTTCGCCAGAGAGCGCGCAGGCTGGATCGCCGACCGCCTCGCCGAGCTTCCCGGCGCCGAGCCGCTCGCGCCGGGCATGCTGATCGAGGTGTTCGGGCGCCCTGTCCGCCTCGAGGCTGCAGCCGGCCGCGCGCGATGGGTCGAGCCGCTCGACGGCTCCACGCCGCGCATCGTCGCCATGGGCGAGGGCGAGGGCTTCACCCGCGCCGTCATCCTGATGATCCGCCGCAAGGCGCTCGAAGTGCTGACCGAGCGGACGCGCCACTATGCGCTGCGATTGGGCGCCCCGATGCCGAAGGTGAGCGTCGCGGACGCCAAGTCGCGCTGGGGCTCGTGCAAGCCCGGTCCGCGCGGAACGCCGGGAAGCATCCGCTATTCCTGGCGCCTCGCGCTGGCCCCCTTCGAAGTCGGCGATTACGTGGCCGCCCACGAATGCGCCCACCTGCTGGAACTGAACCATGGCCCGCGCTTTTGGGCGCACGTCCGCGAGCTGGTCGGCGACGAGCGCCGCCACCGCGATTGGCTGCGGGCGGAAGGCGCGCGGCTGCACGCCTTCGGCCGCTAAAAGGGCGGTTCCTGCTGCCGTTGGCGGGGCGGCGACCGGTCTTCGAATTCGGACGGAGGCGGCTCCTCGCGATCGCCGCGGAACAGGTCGCCCACCCCTTCCAGGATCTGCTCGATGGGCCCCGGCTCATCGACCTGTGGAATGTCGCCGCCGGGGATAGGCTGAACCTTCAGGCGCGGCAGGGCGGCGGTCATATAGTCGCGCCAGATGCCGGCCGGAGCGGCGCCGCCGGTGACCCGGCGCATGGGCTTGTTGTCGTCTTTTCCGACCCAGACGGCGGTGACGAAGCCGCCGGTGTAGCCGATGAACCAGGCGTCGCGGTAGTCGCTGGTCGTCCCCGTCTTGCCGGCCAGGTCGTACCCGGGCACGTTGGCTCGCGTGCCGGTGCCGTGCTGAACCACGCCGCGCATCATGGTGACCATATAGGCCAGCGCCGGCTGGCCGATCACCCCGGCGCGCGGCGGAGGGTCGACGCCGTGATCGTAGAGCATCCGGCCCTTGGCGGTGCGGATCCGCTCGATGCCGTATCCCTTGGCGAGATAGCCGCCGTTCGAGAACGGCGCATAGGCCTGAGCCATTTCCAGGGGGCTGACCTCGACGGCGCCGAGGGCCATGGACGGGTCGAGCTGTATGGGCGAGCTGATCCCCAGCCGGCGCGCGGTGGCGGCCACGTTGGCCGTGCCGACCTCGTTCGCCAGCCGCGCGGCCACCGTATTCACCGACTGGGCCAGCGCCGTGGCGATGGTGATGGGGCCGAGGTATTGGCCGGTGTAGTTGCGCGGCTCCCAATTGCCGATCTTCACCGGCTCGTCGACCACCGGGGTGTCCGGCGTGCGGCCCGCCTCCATGGCGGTCAGGTAGACGAACGGCTTGAAAGCCGACCCCGCCTGGCGCCGGGCCATCGTGGCGCGGTCGAACTGGCTTTGCAGGTAGTTGGCCCCGCCCACGTAGGCGCGGATGCGGCCCTCGCCGTCGAGCGAAACCAAGGCGCTCTGCTCCACGCCCTGGGCCTTGGCGCCCGCGACGCCGGCCTGAACGGCCTGTTCGGCGCTGGCCTGCAGCGGCAGGTCCAGGGTGGTCTCGACCACCAGGTCTTCGGTCGGTTCGCCCTCCAGGGTGCGGACCTGGTCGTCCACCCAGTCGATGAAGTACTGCGCCCGCTGGTTCGCCAGCACCGGATTGACCCGCACCTTCGTGCGGATCGCCTGTTCGCGTTCGGCCGGGGTGATGAACCCGGCCTGCACCATCTCGTCCAGCACGACGGTCGCGCGGCGCGCGGCGCGGTCGGTGGAGGCCACGGGCGAATAGCGGGACGGCCCCTTCATGATCCCGGCCAGCAGGGCGCTCTCGCCCAGGGTGAGTTCGCGGGCGGGCTTGCCGAAGTAGCGCTGGGAGGCGGCCTCGATGCCGTAGGCGCCGGCCCCGAAGTAGACCCGGTTCAGGTACAGCTCCAGGATCTGCTTCTTCGAGAACCGGGCCTCCAGCCACACCGCCAGGATCAACTCCTGGGCTTTGCGCCGATAGTTCTGGTTGGGCGTCAGGAACAGGTTGCGTGCGAGCTGCTGGGTGATCGTGGAGCCGCCGCGCAGCGGGCCGCCCTGGCCCTTGTGCCGCATGTTGTAGAGCTGGCTGCGCGCGATGCCCCACGGGTTGAACCCGAAGTGCCAATAGAACCACCGGTCCTCGATGGCGATGAACGCTTTGGGCACGTAGGGCGGCAGGCGGTCCAGATCCACCGGGGGCGCGTACTGGCTGCCGCGAACCGCAAGCAGGGCGCCGGAACGGTCGAGGTACGAGACGGAGGGCTGGCGCTCGACGTCATAGAGCCTGGACGTATCGGGCAGGTCGACGGCAAACACCGCGAAGAAGGCGACGAGGAAGATCAGCGCCCATACGCCCAGCACCAAGGTCCAGTAGATCAGGCGCTGCAGGAGCGAGCGTTTGGCGCGCGGTTCGCGCCCGCGGCGCGGCGGCTGCGCATTGGCCATCGATATCGTCCTACCGGTCTGTCAGCCGCCCGCGGCCCCTATAGCCCAGGGGCACGGAACGCCAAACATGATTGACGGTGTATGAACAGTCTCCTCCGCAAGGCCCGACGGATCTGCGTTTTCGCATAGCGGCTGCGAGGAAATAGCGGTTGCATCCGAGGCCGTAACATCGCTATCTGAGCATTGCTCAGTTCGAAGTGCGCCTAAGGTGGGGATACCGAAGGCGGCCAACCGCGACGGATCGGGCCGGTACTCAAATCCTTGACGCCGACAACTCCCCGAACCCTGGAGGGCTCCATGAAGCTCCAAATTCTTGCGGCCTGCGCCGCCCTCGCCACCCTTTCGGCCGGCTCCGCGTTCGCCGGCGACGTGATCACCGCCAAGTTGGCTTCGCCGGTCGCCGAGAAGACCAAGTTCATCGCCGGCGGCGCAATGTTCAGCTGCGAAGCCGACGCCTGCGTCGCGGCCGCGCCGAGCTCCCAGACCTTCGCCGCCTCGACCTGCAAGGCCATCGCCGACAAGGTTGGCCTGGTGGCCTCCTTCGAAGGCCGCAAGGCGCTGGAAGCCGACAAGCTCGCCAGCTGCAACGCCAAGG
>DASVNS010000223.1:0-1795 GCA_036383735.1 Phenylobacterium sp.
ATCGGCATTGGCGGTGAGGGCAAGGATCGGGATTTGCGAGGCAAGGCCTCCGCCGGACCGGATGCGGCGGGTGGCCTCGACGCCGTCGATCCCCGGCATCTTGATGTCCATCAGCACCAGGTCGTAGCCGCCGCCGCCGACCGCGCTCACGGCGTCCTCGCCGTTATCGACCGTTTCACCGGAGCAGCCGAACATCTCGCAGAGCGTCCGGGCCACCATACGGTTCGTGGCATTGTCGTCGACGATCAGGACGTGGACCGCGCCGCCGACTTCCACCGTCTCCTGCGTCGGCGTGTCGGCGTCCGGGGCAGGCAGCCGGTGCAGCGGGATTTCGAAGATCACTTCGGCGCCGCCACCGCGCGGCCGGGCGGCGATCGTCCCGTTCATGCGCTCGACGATCTGACGGCACACGGCAAGACCAAGGCCGGCGCCGCCCTTGCGCACGCCTTCGTCCGTCTGCTGGAAGGGCGCGAAAACCGCCTCGAGCCGATCGGCCGGAATGCCGGGGCCCGTATCGACCACGGCGCCGAGCAGACGAGCGTATTCGCCCTCGACCGTCGCCGTGAGGCGCACGTCGACGTGGCCCTCGTGCGTGAATTTCAACGCGTTGCCGACGAGGTTGTTGAACACCTGCCGCAGCCGAACGGCGTCGGCGAGGACCCAGAGGTCGGCGGGTCCATCGTAGGTCGCGCGCACCTCCAGCCCCTTCAGATCGGCCTGAGCGGTCCATAGGCTGCCGACGTCGTCCAGGATGCGCGCCGCCGCCAACGGCGCCTCGTCGAGACCCAGACCGGCGGCCTCGGCGCGCGACAGGTCGAGGGCGTCGTTCAACAGGCGCAGCAACGCGCCGCCCGACTCCACGATGGTGTCGATGAACGGCGCCAGGTCCGGCTGCCCGCACTTTCTCCTCAGGATCTCGGCGACGGCCAGCACCCCGTTCAGCGGCGTGCGGATCTCATGGCTCATCACCGCCAGGAAGCGGCTCTTGGCCCGCAGGGCCTCACTCGCCTCCCAGGCCAGGCGGCTCATGGTCTCGGCGTGACTGCTGGCGGCGGCGGCCGAAGCCTGCAGCAGCGCCAGCGCCGTACCGACGCCGGCATAGCGCCCGCCGCAGGTGACGATGAAGCCGTGCAACAACTCGGACGGCCGCTCGGCCAGCACGCTACCGACGAATTCCTCGAGCGTGACGTCGCCATCGGCGATCACCGGATCGCGCTTCATCATGTGCGAAGCCGGGCGCTTGGACCAAAGCGCGTAGCCGTGCTGGGCCGCCATCAGCACCAGAAAGGCGTTGCGCTCGATCAGGCCCACGGCGCGCCCGTCATCTTCCACGACTGCGACGGCCAGGGTGTCGGGCTCGTTCTGGAAGCGTTGATACACTTCCGCCCCCGGCGTCGTCGGCGAGACGGGTGGGATATGCGGCGCGATGTCGAGCAGCAGCGTCATGCAGGCTCCGGAAAATAACCGGCGCCACTGATCGTCGATCACCCCTAACGTGAGGTTAGAGTTACAATCACCTCCGGATAATGTTTTACGAAGTTATTGTGACAGGCGGCGTTATTACTGATGTTTCAGGAAATGAACGCTGGCCGCACCGTAGTCGCGAGTGTCGAGCAAGATATACCCCCCGGTCTCCGGGGCCGGTTCCGACGCTCCCCGCTCGAACACCACGATCGCCCCGGGCGCCAGCCAACCGCCGGCCGCCAATCGCTCCAGCGCCTGCTCGCCCAGGCCCTTGGCGTAGGGGGGATCCAGGAAGGCCAGGTCGAAGGGCGAGCCATCGGCGCCGGGACGC
>DASVNS010000224.1:0-2417 GCA_036383735.1 Phenylobacterium sp.
TTGATGCCGTAGTAGTAGAGGGTGAAGCCGGAATCCCGCCGCGGATCGCCCTGCGGATAGAGTTGGCCGACGATGGTCGAGATGTTCGGTTTCAGGAAACCGACGCCCATGATGATCAGCGAAACCGCGAGATAGAAGGCGTTCCTGCCGAACGGATCGACGGAATTCCTCAGCTCGTACGATCCCTTGGGCATCACCGCGGGCAACGGTCCGCCGGGAGCCATGTCCTTGACTTCCAGGCCGCCCTCGGCGGTCGCGGCGAACGGGTGCGGCTGGCCGCCGACGATCACGTGGACCTGACGATGCTCCATGCGGCCTTCGATCGCCACCTCATAGCTCTGGCCGGCGTAGACCAGGGTCTGCCGGGCCGGTGAGCCCTCGACCGCCATCATGCTATGGCCCGCCACCAGCAGCAGGGCGCCGAACGCCACCGCCTTACGGGTGCCCAGGTAGCGGTCGGCCAGCAGGCCGCCGATGAGCGGCAGCAGGTAGACCAGGGAGGTGTACGAGCCGTACTGGGCGCCCGCCGTCTTGTCGTCGAACAGCAGGTGCTGGGTCAGGTAGAAAATCAGGATGCCGCGCATCCCGTAGTACGAGAACCGCTCCCACATCTCCGCGAAGAACAGGATGATCAGCCCGCGGGGATGGTTGCGCAGCAACTGGATGAGGACCGGCAGGCCGGTGACGAGGGTCACGGCGATCCCGATGAGCAGGATTGGATTCATCTGGAGGGGGTTCCGCTTTCCCTAAGTTCGCGCGCAGTCGGCGCCACCGTTCCCGCCACTCGGATTGTCGAGGCACAAAACCACTTCGTTTGGCCCGGCACAAGCAAGCCATCGCCCCCGAACCCGGCATGGCGCGAGGAACGGCCGACCCTATATTCCAGGCAGCCCGGACGCCGCCGATGCGTTCAGGCTGCGAGGAGAACGTCTCATGAAGATTCCCGGCCCAGACCACCCGATCACGATCACCCCCGCGGTCCCGCGATGGCGCGCCCGGTTCGCCGGTCACGTGATCGCCGACAGCTCCGGCGCGCTGGTCCTTCGGGAAGCCGACTATCCGCCCGTGGTCTACTTCCCGCGCAAGGACGTCTCGACAGAATACATGTCGCGCACGCACCACTCGAGCCACTGCCCCTACAAGGGCGACGCCAGCTACTACACCCTGCTGATGGACGGCGTTTTCGCCGAGAACGGGGTCTGGAGCTACGAGGCCCCCTATCCGGCCATGACCGCCATCGCCGGCTACCTGGCGTTCTATCCCAACCATGTGGAGGTCTATGAGGTCGACGACGCCGCCGTGAACCCCCATCACGTCGACGCCCCGCAGGAGCCGCGCGCCATCGACGAGGTCGTGCAGCACACGGATGCCGGCGGCGGCGCGCCGCAGCGCGAGCACTGGACGCCCACGGTGGAACCGCCCGATCTGGAGGGCGGCGTCCGCTGAACGGCGCGCCCCGCAGCGTCTAGTAGGCGAAGTCCTCGAACACCCGTTCGACATCCCCTTGCCACTGGGTGTTGTAGAGTTCGACCAGTCGCTCGGCTGCGGTCACGCCGGTGTCGGCGATGTGCTCCAGCTCGGCCAGGTAGCCGCTCTCGTCCACCAGGCCGCCGGAGAGGCGGTTGCGGTTCTTCAGGCCCTGCTTGGCGATGGCCAGCAGGTCGATCGCCACGTCCTGCACCTTGCGACCGGCGATCTCGGCCTGCAGGCCGCGCCGGGCCACGTCGGCGCGCAGGCGCTCATGGTCCTCGATCTTCCAGTCCTTGCAGAGGTCCCACGCCGCCGCCAGGCCGGCGCTGTCGTAGAGCACGCCCATCCACAGCGCCGGCAGGGCGCAAAGGCGGCTCCAGGGACCGGCGTCCGCGCCGCGCATCTCGAGGTACTGCTTGAGCCGGACCTCCGGGAAGATCGTGGTGGTGTGGTCGGCCCAGTCCTTCAGCGTCGGGCGCTCGCCCGGCAGCTCGGCCAGCTTGCCGTCCATGAAGTCGATGAACGAGCGGCCCGCCAGATCGACGTACCGGCCCTCGCGCTTGGCGAAGTACATCGGCACGTTCATGGCGTAACGCGCATAGGTCTCGAAGCCGAAGCCGTCCTGGAACACGAAGTCCAGCATCCCCGTGCGGTCGGGGTCGGTGTCGGTCCAGACATTGGCGCGGCTGGAAACGTAGCCGGACGGCTTGCCTTCGATGAACGGCGAATTGGCGAACAGCGCGGTGACGATCGGCTGCAGGGCCAGGCTGGTACGGAACTTCGCCACCATGTCGGCCTCCGACGAGAAGTCGAGGTTCGCCTGCACCGTGCAGGTGCGGAACATCATGTCGAGGCCCAGGCCGCCCACCTTGGGCATGTACTCGCGCATGATCTTGTAGCGGCCCTTGGGCATCACCGGGACCTCGTCCCGCCGCCACTTCGGGGTG
>DASVNS010000225.1:0-1689 GCA_036383735.1 Phenylobacterium sp.
CGTCTTGAAGGCGCGGGCCAGGATGTCGTTGCCGTTGGTGGCCACCACGATCCGCTTGATCGGCAGCCCCATCCGCGAGGCCACGTAGCCGGCGAAGGCGTCGCCGAAATTGCCGGACGGCACGACGAAGTTCACCTCGCGGCCGGGCGCCCCCAGCGCGGCGGCCGTGGTGAAGTAATAGACCGCCTGGGCCGCGATCCTGGCGAAGTTGATCGAGTTCACCGCGGCCAGGTCCACTGCCTGGCGCAGGGCCTTGTCCTGGAAGGCGTCTTTGAGGATCGCCTGGCAGTCGTCGAAGGTGCCTTTCACCGCCACGCAGGCGATGTTGGGCTCCTCCGCCGTGGTCATGAACCGGCGCTGCACTTCGCTGATGCGGCCCTCCGGGAACATCGCCACCACGCCCACGTTCTTCGCGCCGCGGAACGCCTCGACCGCTGCGCCGCCGGTGTCGCCGGAGGTGGCGCAGAGGATGGTCTGCCGGCGGCCCTGGCGGCCCAGGATGTGGTCGTAGAGCCGGGCCAGGATCTGCATGGCCACGTCCTTGAAGGCGAGGCTGGGGCCGTGGAACAGCTCGGCGATGAAGGTCTGGGGCGCGATCTGCGTCAGCGGGACCACGGCCTTGTGGCTGAAAGTCCCATAGGCTTCCTGGCACATGGCCAGCATGTCGGCCGCGCCGATCTCGTCGCCGGCGAACCTGCCCAGGACGCTCGCCGCGACCTCGGCGTAGGGCATCCCCGCGAAGCCCGCGATCTCGTCGGGCGAGAACGACGGCCATCGCTCAGGCACGTAAAGACCGCCGTCGGGGGCCAGGCCGCCCAGCACCGCATCGGTGAAGCCGACCGCGGGGGATTGTCCGCGGGTCGAGACGTAGCGCATCTATTTCGTCCGCCGTTTGAAGAGCATGGCGGCATAGACGCCGAGCAACGCCGCGGCAAGGCCGTACCAGGTGAGCGCGTACTCCAGGTGGCGGTTCGGGATCTCCGCCGGAAGCGGCGCGGGAAGCAGGGCCTTCCACTTGGGGTTCGTGGCGGTCTCCGCCATCAGGAACAGCGGCGCCGGGTCGGGAGCCCTGAGTTGCGCGGCCATGGCGGCCACGTCACGCGTGTACCAGCGGTCGGGTCGATTGGGCGGCGAGAACGCATTGCCGGGTTCCGGCTTGCGAAGCACGCCCACGAGTTCGACCGGAACGGAGGCCCGTGGATCCACCGCCGGGCGCGCGGAAACCGTGTCGGCGACGAAGCCGCGATCGACCAGGATGCTGCGATAGCCGGCGCTGGCGGCGCACGCCGAGATCAGCCGGGAGCCGGCCTGCCCGTCGCGCACGCTATAGAGTTCCAGGAACGGCGCCGCCGTCAGGCCGGGGCAGGAAACCTTCACACGGGTGAAATCCGCGTCTCCGCCCTGGGCGACCCGGTCGAGCACGACGCCGAGCGGCTGGGCCGGCGCGGCCTGCAGAGCGGCGATCCGCTGGAGCAGATGCTCCTTCCACGCCAGGCGCTGGAGCTGCCAGGTCCCAAGGCCAATGAGGATCGCCAGTGAGATCCCGACCGCGACCGTCAGCCCGATGGGGAAGCCCCGTCGGCGCTCAGTCATCGTGGCGCGCTTCGGACGCCCGGTTCATGAACTGCGCGGCCAGCATTGCGCCCTTCAGCGGCCGCATCAGACCAAGCGAGATGATCACCGTCGCCG
>DASVNS010000226.1:0-1676 GCA_036383735.1 Phenylobacterium sp.
CCGGCCTCACGGTCGGCGGCACGGCGGTCTGATGGACGAGGCGGCCGCCCCATTCAGCGCCACGGGCCGCTGTCTCTGCGGCGATGTGAGCTGGGGCATAGCCGGCCCGCTGCCGCCGGTGGGGTTCTGTCACTGCTCCCAGTGTCGGCGCGTGTCCGGCGCGGGGTCCAACGCGGTGCTGAACGTCAGGGCTGAGCGGCTGGCCTGGGTCTCGGGCGAAAACGCGCGCAGGAGCTACGCGCTGCCCTCGGGCTGGAGCACCACCTTCTGCGAGCGCTGTGGTTGCCCCACCCCGCAGATGGGGCCACATGGCCGTTGGTTCGTGCCGGCCGGTAGCCTCGACGGCGACCCGGATCTCGCGATCTCCGCCCACATACGGCTCGTGGACAAGCCAGGCTGGGCGGTCATCGGCGATGACGCACCCCGCTTCTCGGAAGGCCCGCCCCAGCGCTGACCGGGGTGGAGCAGCGGCCGCGGACCATGCCTGCGGGTCGAGGCCGATCCTTGGCTGAACATGCAAGGTATCGAAAACATGAGCCCTCCTCCTCGATGGAGGAGGGTTGGGTGGTGGTGCGGCCGCTGAGGCGCCGTCGAAAGATCAGGTCGGCGCCGACCTTGATCTCCGCCCTTGCGCCTTGCAAACACCACCATCCCGGCCTTCCTCCATCGAGGAGGAAGGAGGCGCCCATCGTCCCACCACAGGCGCCCGTCCCTGACCGACTCTAAATCCGCGCCGCCTGCTGTTTGCCGTCGACCGTGGGCGTGACGAGTTGCGCCTCCGCGGGCGGCTGGTCGGCGCCGTGCGCCCAGCCCTTGATCAGGAAGCTCAGCCCCACGAACACCGCGCCGCAAGCCACCCCCGCCCAGCCCAACTTGTTGAAGCCGTCCATCGAGGTGGCGAAGGCGACCGCCGGGTCCAGCACCTGGCCGCCGACCGTCTCCGCGCCCATCAGGCCGGCGATCTTGCCGCCGACGTACTGGGCGATGGACGAGGCCAGGAACCACACCGCCATCATGAACGACACCACCTTGGCGACGCTGAGCTTGGTGATCTGCGAGAGGCCCACCGGCGACAGGAACAGCTCGCCCGTCGTGTGCAGCATGTAGAGCAGGCCCAGCATGTAGAGCGGCATCTTGTACTCGACCGCCAGGCCCCGCGCCCAGACCACCACCAGGAAGCCCAGGCCCACCTGCAGCAGGCCCAGGCCAAAGGTCAGGGTCGGGTCCGGCATCCGCCGGCGCGCGCCGAGGAAGGCCCACATCGCCGCGAAAAGCGGGGCGAAGATCAGGATGAACCCGGCGTTGAACGACTGGGTCTGCGCCGCGTCGATCCCCATCAGATCCACATTGCGCGCGGCGAACAGGTTCAGCGACGTGCCGGCCTGTTCGAACAGGGTGAAAAACACCACCGAGCCGAAGACCAGCACCATCGCCAGCAGCATCCGCTCGCGCTCGGCCTTGCTGCACTGGGTGGTCACGAACCAGCCGATGAACAGCACGGCCGCGATCACGGACAGGCCCAGCGCCCAGCCGACCAGCTGGTTGCTCTGGACCAGGAACCAGACGGGTATCACACCCAGCAGGCCGCCGAGATAGATCAGCCACTCGCGGCTGACCGGGCCGGCGATCTTCTGGCGGAGCAGCTCCGGGTTCGGCGGCTCGCCGTGGCCCTGCAG
>DASVNS010000227.1:0-6481 GCA_036383735.1 Phenylobacterium sp.
CGGGCGTCACCGAGGGGCGGCGGATCAGGTCGCGGGTGAGTTCGACGGCGTCGATGGCGGGCGGCATGCGTTCGCTCTACCTAGCAATGACGCGAGAGGCGAGAGGGAAGCCATGCCCAAGATCGATATCGAGGCGCTGGAAATCCGCTCGGGCTGCAGCTATCCGGACCCGTTCCGCGAGATCTGCCTGGGCGCCACGTGGCGCAAACTCGGGGAGGCGGCGGGCGGGAGAACCCTTCTATCGCCACCGCGACGGGACGCCGTATCCGGAGGACTGATCGGGCCCTCCCGTTATCCTCGTCATCCCCGGCCTTGAGCCGGGGATCCATGCGGCCTGGCCGTTTGGATGGCCGGGTCAAGCCCGGTCATGACGAGCAGCAAGGGAGCTACTCCCGCAGCAGTTCGTTGATGCTGGTCTTGGACCGCGTGCGCTCGTCCACCCGCTTCATGATCACCGCGCAGTAGGTCGAGGGCAGCGAGGGGTCGTGGGGGTTGGGGCGGTTGCCGGAGACCACGACGGAATAGGGCGGAACCTCGCCGGTGAAGGTCTCGCCGGTGCGGCGATCGATGATCGGGGTGGTGGCTGTGATGAAGGTGCCCATCGACAGCACCGAGCCCTCGCGCACGATCACCCCCTCGGCCACCTCGGCGCGCGCGCCGATGAAGCAGTTGTCCTCGATGATGGTGGGGTTGGCCTGCAGCGGCTCCAGCACGCCGCCGATGCCGGCGCCGCCGGAGATGTGCACATTCTTGCCGATCTGCGCGCACGAGCCGACCGTGGCCCAGGTGTCGACCATCGTGCCTTCGTCGACGTAGGCGCCGATGTTCACGAAGGAGGGCGTCATGACCACGTTCCGGCCCACGAAGGCGCCCTTGCGGACCACGCAGCCGGGAACGGCGCGGAACCCCGCGGCCTCGAACCGGGCGGCGTCCCAGCCGGTGAACTTCAACGGCGCCTTGTCCCAGTAGGGATGCGGCGCATCGGCGTCGATCAGCCGGTTGGCGCTGAGGCGGAAGAACAGCAGGATGGCCTGCTTGGCCCACTGGTTGGTCACCCAGGTCCCGTCGGTCTCGCGCTGGGCCACGCGCAATTGGCCCGCGTCGAGTTGCTCGATGGTCTCCAGGACGGCTTCGCGCACCTGGCCGGTGGTGGCGGTGCTGATCGTGTCGCGCGCCTCCCAGGCGGCTTCGATCACGGTCTTCAGGTCGTCGGACATCTAGGCGGTCTCTCTCAATCTCGCGTCCATCAGGAACGGCGCGAGTTTCTCGGTGCGATGGTGGACGAAGGGCGCTGTCGACTGGGCGGCGTGGGGGCCGACCAGGACGGTGGTCATGCCGAGGTCGGCCGCGGGCGCGAGGTTGCGCTCGCTGTCCTCGAAGAAGGCCGTCGCGGCGGGCGCGATGCCATGGGCCGCGCCCATGCGCGCGAACGCCTCGGCGCTGGGCTTGGGCTCGTAGCCGGACGAGCCGATGTGGAACAGGTCGTCGAACAGGTGGGCCAGGCCCAGGCGCCGCAACACCCGCTCGGCATGGACGTCGTCGGCGTTGGTGAAGATCAGCCGGCGGCCCGGCAGCCGTTCCAGGGCGGCCAGCAGCTCGGGATCGTGCGCCAGGGCTTCCAGCGACACGTCGTGGAAGATGGCGTGGAAATCCTTCGGATCGACGCCGTGGTTCAACATCATGCCCTTCAGCGTCAGTCCGTGTTCGGCTAGGTATGTCTTCTGGAGCCTGAACGCCTCATCGCGCGGCAGGCCGGTGACCCGCTCAACGAAGTCGGTCATGCGGTCGACGACCTCGGACATGAAGCCGGACTCGGCCGGGTAGAGCGTGTTGTCCAGGTCGAACAGCCAGGTATCGACGTGGCGAAGGTCGGCCCGGAACAGATTGGCGCTCATCTCTGCGTCCCCCGCCGCTTTGCGGGGGAGGTAAGAACGTGGAGCATCAGCGGCAAACCAGCGTCCCCGACCCGTGCTCGGTGAAGAGTTCCACCAGCATGGCGTGCGGGCGGCGGCCGTCCAGGATGACCACCGCCTCGACGCCGGCCTCGACGGCGGCGATGGCGGTCTCCAGCTTGGGGATCATGCCGCCGGTGGCGACGCCGGTCTCGATGGCGGCCCTGGCCTCGGGTACGGTGAGCTGGCGGATGAGTTCGCCGTTCTTGTCCAGCACGCCGGCCACGTCCGTCAGCAGCAGCATGCGCTTGGCGTCCAGCGCCCCGGCCATGGCGCCGGCCACCGTGTCGGCGTTGATGTTGTAGGTCTGGCCCTGCTCGGAGACGCCGATGGGGGCGATCACCGGGATGTAGTCGTCTTCCGCGCGGATCAGGGCCTCGATGAGGGTCGTGTCGATCTTCTTCGGCTCGCCCACGAAGCCCAGATCGACCACCTTCTCGATCTCGCTGCCGGGGTCCTTCTTGGTGCGGATAGCCTTCTCGACGGTGATCAGGCGGGCGTCCTTGCCGGACAGGCACACGCCCCGCACCTCGGCCTCGGCGCCGGCGAGGGTGATCCAGTTGGCGATCTCCTTGTTGATCGCGCCGGACAGGACCATCTCGGCCACCTCCATGGTCGCCTCGTCGGTGACGCGCAGGCCGTCGATGAAGGTCGATTTGACGCCGGCGCGCTCCAGCATCCGCGAGATCTGCGGACCGCCGCCGTGCACCACGACCGGGTGCAGGCCCAGCATCTTCAGCAGCACCACGTCGGCGGCGAACAGCTTGGCCACGGATTCCTCGCCCATGGCGTGGCCGCCGTATTTGATCACCACCGTCTCGCGGTCGTAGATCTGGATGTAGGGCAGCGCCTCGGCCAGCGTCTTCGCCGTGGCCCAGCCCTGCTCTTCCGTATCCTGGCTCAATGCAGCGTCCTCGAAACCCGGGCGTCCCGATACCGGACAGGGGCGCCCCTGTCACCACGCCGCCCGCGTCTTATCGGAGCTTTGCCGGCGAGGGCAGGGCAGAGGAGAAGAATCTCACTGGCGCTCAGAGCTTCCCGTGGGCGGCCGTGGCCCGCGCCCGAACGGCGCGCCACTCGTCGGCGTAGTCGCTCTCGGCATAGGCTTCGAAGTAGGGGCCGCCGCGGGTGAAGTGGGCGATCCGAGCGTTGGGGTTGAAGTCGTACTCGCCCACCAGCCAGTTCCACTCCAATGGCAGGGCGCCGATCCGATCCTGGCCCTCCAGCCAATGGAATTGGTGAAGTTGCAGGCCGCTCGCTTGGTTGACGTGCTGCGGCGTCAGGGCCCGGCAGCGGGCGTTGTTCAGCAGCATGACGCTTGACCAGTTCTTCTTGGCGTAGCGGGTCTGCACGTGATCGAGGAACTTCACCGTGTCGCGCGGGGTGTAGTCGTGCTGGGCGACCATCACGGCATGCCGATCGTCCGCCAGGGCGAACAGTTCGGCGATGTCGGCGCGCACCAGCATGTCGCAGTCCATGAACAGCGACCAACCCTCGTAGTTGGACAGCCATGGCGTCAGGAAGCGCGAAAACGAGAACTCGGTGGACTGCGTGGCCGCCGCGTCGCGCCCGAAGACGCCGCGCAGGTTCGCCAGGTTGATCGGCGTCAGGCGAACCGGCCGCGAGCTCAGCTCAAGGATGCTCTGCGCCAGCACGTGGTAGGCCACGATCTCCTGGCGGTCGTAGCCGATGTAGATGTCGAGGACGCGCGACAAGCCGTCAGGTCTCCGTGATCACGCCGCGCATCGCTTGCCCGTCAGGCGGCGCAGGCTGCGAGGATCTCGGCGCGCAGTTCGGGGATGCCGGCGCCCTTCTCGGCCGAGGTCGCGAGCACGCGAGGGAAGGCGGCGGGGCGCCTGGCGATCTTGCGGAGGGTCTCGGCAGTGACCTGCACGACGTCGCGCGGCTTCAGCTTGTCGGCCTTGGTGAGCACGATCTGGTAGCTGACCGCGGCCAGGTCGAAGGCCTCCATCGCCTCCAGATCCACGTCCTTGAGGCCGTGGCGACTGTCGATCAGCAGGTAGGCGCGCTTCAGGTTGGGGCGGCCGCGCAGATAGGCCCGACCGAGGTTCTGGAACTTGTTCTTCTCGCCGCGGCCGACCTTGGCGAAGCCGTAGCCCGGAAGGTCGACGAGGCGCAGCGCCTCGTCGGCGACGAAGAAGTTGATCTCGCGGGTCCGGCCAGGAGCGGTGGATGCCCGCGCCAGATGCAGCCGTCCGGTCACCGCATTGATCAGCGACGACTTGCCGACGTTGGAGCGGCCCGCGAACGCGACCTCAGGCAGGTCGGCGGGCGGGAGGCCGTCCATGGCCACGGCGCCCATCAGGAAATGGACGGGATGGGCGAAGAACACCCGCGCCGCCTCCAGCGCCTCGGCGTCGAAGGCCTCGGCGCCGTCCGGGGCTGGCGGCGACTCGCTCACCCGACGACCTTGCGGGGGCCGGTGAACCGGCCGATCAGCCGATCGATGGGATTGTCCACCTTGAAGCGGCGCATGATCACGTACTGCTGGATGGCCGTCAGCATGTTCGACCAGGTGTAGTAGACAAGCAGGCCGATCGCGAACTGCGCCATGATGAAGGTGAACATGATCGGCATCAGCTGGAAGATCCGCTGCTGCGTGGGGTCGGGCGCGGGCGGGCTCATCGAGGTGGTGAGCCAGGTGGTGAAGCCGTAGAGGATCGGCAGCAGGCCGATGTGCAGGCTGGTCCCGAGGATCGCGCCGATGAAGGGCGCGCCGGCGGGATCCCACGGAATGGCGCCGAACAGGTTCCAGATGGTGGTCGGATCGCGCGCCGACAGGTCGTGGATGTAGCCGATGAACGGCGCGTGCCGCATGTCGATCTCGAGCTGCAGCGTCTTGAACAGAGCGAAGAAGACCGGGATCTGCAGGAAGATCGGCAGGCAGCCGGCCAGCGGATTGACCTTCTCGCGCTGATAGAGGGCGAGCAACTCCTGCTGCTGTTTGGCCGGGTCGTCCTTGTACTTCTTGCGCAGCTCCTCCATCGCCGGCTGCACCTTCTTCATCTTCGTCATCGACTCGTACTGCTTGTTGGCGAGCGGGAAGAAGATCGCGCGCACGACGACGGTGAGGATGAGGATGGCGACCCCGAAGTTGCCGACATGGCTGTAGATCCAGGAGAGGAACTGGAAGATCGGCCGGGTGATGAACCACAGCATGCCCCAGTCGATCGCCTCGTCCAGGTGGGCGATCCCCAGCTTGTCCTGATACGCCGTCAGCACCGGGTTTTGCTTGGCCCCCGCGAAGATGCGGGTCGTGTGGGTGATCTGCGCGCCGGCGCCGATCGCCTTGGCTTGGCCCACGTAGTTGGCGTCCAGCAGGTTCACGGCGGGCGCCCGGGTCAGGCGGAACTGACCCTGGATCTGTTCCTTCTGGTCCGGGATGACCGCGGTCAGCCAGTAATGGTCGGACATGCCGATCCAGCCACCCGTGGAGGCGTAGGTGTTGCTGGAGCCGTCCTTCTGCCACTTGGCGTACTTGATCGGGCGGCGCTGACCCAGCCAGCCCATGCCGCCCTCGTGCACGACGCCGTTCTTGCCCAGGGTCGGCGGGACCCCCTGTCGCTGCACCGACCCGAACGGGGCCAGGGTGACGGGCTGGGCGCTGGTGTTGGCCACGGTGTCGGCCACCGTGAACATGTATTTGTCGTCGACCGAGATGACCCGGGTGAACGTCAAGCCCTGGCCGTTCGCGTAGGTCAGCGTCACCGGCTGGCCAGGCGCCAGCACCGAACCACCAGCCAGGGTCCAGACGGTCTGCGGGCCGGGCAGGCCCGGCACGTTCGCGCCGGCCCAGCCGATGTCGGCGAACTGCGCGTACTGGGCGCCCTCGGGGCGCAGCAGTTCTACCGGGGGGGAGTCCTTGTCCAGGGTCTCGCGGTACTTCACGAGGTAGAGGTCGTCGATCCGCGCGCCCTTCAGCGACAGCGAGCCCTTCAGCGCCGGCGTAGCGATCGGCACCCGCGGGCTGGCGGCGATGGCGGCCTGGCGGGTCACGGCCTGTGGGACCTGCGGCGCGAGCGGTCCGGCCACGCCCGTGGTCGACGTCGCAGCGGGCGGCGCCAGGCGGGCGCGCTCCTGCGCTTGGCGCTTGGCCTGCGGGTCGATGACGAACACCTGGTAGACCAGGAGCAGGAGGGCCGCGCACACGAAGAAGATGATCGTGTTGCGGGTGTTGTCGTCTCTCATGAGCGGGGACGCAGGTTTCCGTGAAGGAAGAGAAGGGGTGGGGCCGTCTACAGTTGGGGGGCCGCGCGTTCGGCGGCGAGCCTTAACAGCGCGCTTTTCACATCGTCAAGCAAACGGACCCATGGGCGCTTTAGCACGCCCCCGCGGGCGATGATCACATAGTCGACGCCGGGACTGGCGAATTGCGGCAAGAGGGCGCGGGCCGCCTCGCGCATCCGGCGCTTGGCGCGGTTGCGTTCGACCGCACCGCCGATGCGCTTGGTGGCTGTGAAGCCCACCCGCACGAGCGGACTGCCGTCGCCGCGCGGGCGCGCCTGAAC
>DASVNS010000228.1:0-3182 GCA_036383735.1 Phenylobacterium sp.
GCCTGCCTTGGCCGACGATCCCATCGTCGGGCGGTCGCGCTTGCCAACTCGTCGCACATCAACCCCCACTATGGCCGAACCTGCCATATATCCGATTTTTACAGGATTTGTCGTTTAGACTCCCCTGTTACGCGAATTCACATCTTTAGCGGGAGTGACTGCAAATTATGGGCCAAGGCATTGTCGCAGCGCGCTTTCCGTTCCTGGTCCCTGCGGCTGGGGGCGAAACCCCATGGCGCACGGCGCTGCTGACCCTGGTGTTCGCGGGGCTGGCCGGCGCCGCCGCCTGTTTCATTGTGGCGCTGCTGGTGCTGGTGATCGGCGCCGCGGTGGTCGCGAACGCGAGCCATCTCGGCTTCTCGCAGGCCTGGGACTTGCTGACCGCCTTCGGTCGCCAGGGGCGGACGCTGCAGAGCTATGGGTTCGAGTTGTGCCTCGCGGGGCTGTCCTCGTTTGCCGGGGCCTTCGCCTTCCTGCTGGTGGCGGCGCGGCTGCAACGGCGCAAGGTCGCCTCGTTCCTCACCACCGCGCCGCGGTTCCGCTGGCGGGCGGTCGCGGCGGGCCTGCTGGTCTTCTTTCCGGTGGTGGGGATGGAGATCGGGATCGAGCGGCTGACGGACCCCACGTCTGCGCCCGGGCCGCTGTTCTGGCTGAACACGCCGGTGGCCGCGAAGCTGGTCTACGCCGCGACCGCGGCGGCCTGCCTCTGGCTGGCGGCCCTGTCCGAGGAGATGATCTTCCGGGGCTGGCTGCTGCAGCAGACCGCCGCCTTCACCAAGCGGGTGGCGGTGATCCTGGCGATCAACGGGGTGCTGTTCTCGCTGGCCCATTTCGATCCCAGTCCGGGCGCGTTCGTGGTCCGCATGGGCCTGGGCATGGCCTGGGCGTGGATCGTGCTGCGGACCGGCGGCGTGGAGTTCGCGGCCGGAGCCCACTTCGCGAACAACCTGGGGATCGCCCTGCTGTCGCGCCCGGTCTCGCTGGAACCGCCCAAGGCCCAGGCCTTCGACCTGGCGGGCGTCGCGACCCAGATCGGCAGCGTCGTGCTGCTCGTCGTGCTGGTCGAGGTCTGGCGCCGGCGGCGAGAGTCATATGAGTTGCAAAACCAGACCTGAAGACAGATAGCGCGCAGATGTCGCAGCCTGTTAAGGTTTCATATACCTAAACACTCAGCCGATCGATCAGATGTTTGTGCGGTTTGATTAGTCTGGCCGTAACCAATCCCACGAAGTATAGTCGCATGTCTTGCGACCCGCCTTATCCATTGCAAGTGAACTCCCTGGCCAAGCGCTATAGCGGCGGCCGGGGCATCGTGGATGTCAGCCTGTCGGTGCGCGCCGGCTCGGTCACCGGCTTCATCGGAGCCAATGGCGCCGGCAAGAGCACGACGCTGAAGTCCATCGTCGGCCTGTCCCAGCCCGACAGCGGCAGCATCGAACTGTTCGGCGCGCCGGCCTCGTTCGAGACCCGCAAGCGCATCGGCTTCCTGGCGGAGGAGCGCGGCCTGGCGGCGGGAGAACGGGCGCGCGACGCCATCGCCTTCCACGGCCGTCTGAAGGGCCTCGCCCGCAGCGACGCCTATCGCCGCGCCGACGCGCTGTTGTCCCGCGTGGGCCTGGGCGAACGCACCCGCGCCAAGGTCGGAGAGCTTTCCAAGGGCAACGCCCAGCGTGTCCAGATCCTTTGCGCCATCGTCCACGAGCCCGCGCTGCTCATCCTGGACGAACCGTTCTCGGGCCTCGACCCGGTTTCCCAGGCCGAGGTGCAGTCGCTGTTCTCGGACTATCGGTCGCGCGGCGGGGCCATCCTGTTCTCGACCCACTCCATGGCGGTGGCCGAACGGCTCTGCGACGACGTGGTGATCCTGGCCGAGGGCCGCACGGTCTTCCAAGGGCCGGTCGCGGCGGCGGCGCAACACGCCGCCCACGGCGTCTATGTGACGACGGACGAGGCCGGCCCGCTGCAGGCGATCGCCCGCGAGCTGGGCGGCACGGCCGAACCGTTCTCAAGCCGGTATGGCGACGCCCTGCGCTGGAAGGTCACCCTGCCGACCGAGGTGCCCTATGTGGCGCTGATGCGCGCCCTGGCCGACCACGGCGTCGCCATCCACGGCTTCGAGCCGATGAAAGCCGACCTGGAAGGCGCCTTCTGGTCGCTCGCCGGCAACCGGGCGGCCGCCTGATGTCGCGCATATTCCTCATCGCCGGCCGCGAATTCGCCGCCTACACCAGCGCCGCCAGCTTCTGGGTGGCGCTCTTGCTCGGCCCCGTCCTGATGTTGCTGGGCGCGACCATCTCGGCCGAAGTCCTGAAGCCGCAGCCCGCGCAGACCGTCAGCATCGAGGCCGCGGATCCCGCGCTGGCGAACGCCGCCGCCCGGCGACTTTCCTCGGCCGGCGCGGCGACCACGGTGGTCGTGCCCCGCCAGGCGCAAGCGCGCACCCGGCTGCTGATCACTTCCTCCGAAAAGGGCGCCCACCTGGAGGTCCGCGGCGAGCCGCTGCCCGCCGCGACCGTGGACGCCTTGCGCAACGACCTGCTCGCCGACCTGCGCGCCCGCAGCCTGCGAAAAGCCGGCGCCCCGGCCGCAGCCCTGGAGGCGGCCGACAAGCTGACCGTGGAAATGGCGGCGTCGGAAATCTCGCAGGATGCGAAACCCGACGCGGCGCTGTTCAGCCGCTTCGCCGTCACCCTGGTCCTGTGGCTGAACCTTGCCGGCGCCTTGGGAATGCTGCTGCAGGCGATCGTCCGCGAACGCGCCAACCGCGCCCTGGAAGGCTTGCTCGCCGCGGCCCGGGCGCAGGAACTGGTGATGGGCAAGCTGCTGGGCGTGTCGCTGATCTCGCTGCTTGTCCTGGCCTGCTGGCTCGGCTGCGGCGCGGCGCTGGCGGCCACGCCGTTCGGCAACGCCAGCGCCGGCGTCGCAGGCATGCTGCTGTCCGGCTTTGCCGACCCCGCAGCCCTCATCCAGGCCGGTATCATCTACCTGGCGGCGTTCTGCATGTACGGCGCGGCGATCATCGGCGTCGGCGCCCTGGCCCGCGACGTGGCCTCGGCCCAGAACCTGGCGCGTCCCGTGTTCGGGGTGCTGCTGCTGGTGTTCTTCGCGACCCTCGGACAGCTGATGTCGCCCTCGAACGGCCCAGGCTGGCTGCTGTGGGCGCCGCCGTTCACCCCGTTCCT
>DASVNS010000229.1:0-1864 GCA_036383735.1 Phenylobacterium sp.
GCGCGACGCCGAGGCCGTGGCGGCCTGGGACGCCGCCCGCGCATGAAGGTGACCAAGAGCGGCTGGACGGCCTACGCCGTCGCCCTGGCCGTCATCCTGCTGGACCAGCTTTCCAAATACTGGATCCTCGGCGTCCTGCGGCTGCCGGAGCAGGCCTCTCAGGAGGTGCTCTGGCCCCTGCAGTTCACCCGAATCTGGAACGAGGGCGTCAGCTTCGGCCTGTTCCAGGCGCAGCACGACGTGGTCCGCTGGGGCCTGGTGGTGTTCTCGCTGGCCGCGGCGACGCTGCTGGCCGCCTGGGCGCGGAGCCAGGGCCGGGTGCTGCCGGCGCTGGGCCTGGGGCTGGTCATCGGCGGCGCGATCGGCAACGCCATCGACCGGGCGCGGTTCGGGGCGGTGGTGGATTTCATCGACGTCCAGCGGATGGGTTTCTTCCCCTGGATCTTCAACGTGGCCGACAGCGGCATCACCGTCGGGGTGATCCTGCTGCTGCTCGACAGCCTGCGGCCACAACGTCCGGCCTGAGGCCGTTGGCGCAGACCGCTGTTTGCGCTATGCCACCTGACCCGGCCGAGGGGGCGCTCGCCGTTTTCCGGCCACGGAAGAACGACAGGCTATGTTTTCGAGCGCGTTTCCTGGTCGTCGATGCCGATCGCATCGCCGGGAAGCGCTGGAGGAGCTTTCTAAGTCTATGACCTTCAATCGCGTGATTGTTGCGACCGCCCTGGTCGCGGCGGCAGGCCTCGCCGGCTGCCAGTCGACCCAGAAGGCCCTGGGGATGTCCAAGGTGACCCCCGACGAATTCCGCATCGTCACCAAGGCTCCGCTGGTGGTGCCGCCCGACTATGCCCTGCGCCCGCCCGCCCCCGGCGAGCCACGCCCGCAGGAACTGCAGCCGGAAAGCGCCGCCCGCAACGCCCTGCTGGGCCAGCGCGAGGCCGAGCAACGCTCCGACGGCGAGAAGATGCTGGTGAACAAGGCCGGCGCCGAGAAGGCTGACCCGCTGGTCCGCTATGTGGTCGACGACGAGTTCGGCGACATCGCCCACAAGGAAAAGAGCTTCGCCGACCGGGTGATGTTCTGGAAGAAGGACGCCCCGGCCCCGCAACAGACCGCGGCGCTCGACAACTCCAACAGCCCGATCGACCCCGCCGCCGAGAAAGAACGCGTGGCCAAGCTGGTCGGCGACAAGCCGATCGTCATCCAGCGCGAAGGCAAGTCCAAGATCAAGCTGCCGGGGCTGTAGGCTCCAAGTTCCTCCCCCGGGGGACCACGAAGTGGTGGAGGGGGCTTCCGCTCAGACGGAGTCGCCCTTCAATTCTGAGATGGGTTGAGCTTCAAGTTCTGAGTGGAAGCCCCCTCAGTCGGCTTCGCCGACAGCTCCCCCGGAGGGGAGCAACTTCACATCTAATCCTCCCCCGGCGTCTTCACCGTGAAGCCCTGGGCGCGCAGGCGCTCCAGGACGCCGTTCTGCGCCAGCAGCGGGCGTAGCGGGACCAGCACGATGGCGTGGCCTGGGGTCTTCAGCGCACTGGCGATGGCGGCGGCTTCGTCAGCCTTGGTGCGCTCGTCGTAGGTGCGGCCGCCGGTGACCGCCGCCAGGCAGCGCTCGTAGGTCCGTTCGTTCTGCAGCGCACCCGCGACGTCGCCCTCCGCCCAAGCCCGCGCCGCCGCCAGCGTCACCCCCGGCCCCGCCTCGGCCTGGGCCAGCACTTCGTCGAAGCAGAGCCGCCCGGTTGCCGCCGGCGTCCGGATGATGCCGCCCAGTTGCGGTCCCAGGTCGTAGCTCTTCTCGACCACCTTCACGCCCTGGCGCTGCGCCAGCAGCCGGACCAGCTTGGCCGGGTCCATGTTGGTGAGCTGA
>DASVNS010000230.1:0-7340 GCA_036383735.1 Phenylobacterium sp.
GGGCGCGTACCATCCCTGCCGCACCAGCGGCTGTATGCGGCGCAGGTCGGCGCGCGCGTCGCGGGCGCGGGCCTCGGCGGCGGCGATATTGGCCTCGAACACCGCCAGCTCTGCGGGCCGCTGCCCCTTCCGCGCATCCTCGGCCTGAGCCTGGGCGGCCAGCGCCTCAGCCGAGGCCTGATCGGCCTGGGCCCGCACCTGGGCGGGGTCGATCACGAACAGCGCCTGGCCGGCCGCGACCTCCTGGCCGCGCATCACGCTGACCTGCCGGACCGTGCCGGCCACCGGGGCCGCCAGATACAGCGGCTCGCCCTCGATGTAGCCCGAGAGCGTTTTGGGCGCGCCCATCCGCGGGATCCAGACGACCGAGCCCGTGATGACCGCCGCCGCAACGATCAGCGAGAGGACCAGCAGGCGTTGACGGCTCATGCGCGCGCCTCCTCGGTCAGCATGCCGCGGAGCAGGGTGTCGATGTGCTGGCCCATCACGGCGTGTAGGTCGAACGGCTCGGCGCCGACCGGCACGAAGGTCTCCCGCCACAGCACCGCCACCAGCAGCGGCGCGATGAGCTGCAGGGCATAGGTGCGCGGGTCGCCGGGCTTCACCTCGCCGCGCGCCTGCGCCCGGGCGATGGCGGTGGTCATCGCGCCGATCGCCTGGGAGACCAACTCGTCGTGCCAGACCCGGGCGATCTCAGGGAAGTTCCGCGCTTCGCCCACCACCATCTTCAGCACCCCGCCCAGCGGCGTGTGGGCCACCACGGCGGCGATGTGACCCGTGACCCCGCGCAGCAGGTCGGCGAGCGGGCCTGGGTGGGCGGCGGCCATGGCTTTCACGGCGCCGACGTTCGGTGCGATCGCCTGGCCGACCACGGCGCGGAAGATGTCCTGCTTGGTGTCGAAGTAGAGGTAGATCGCGCCCTTCGACACGCCCGCGCGCTTGGCGATGTCCTCCAGCTTGGCCGCGGCGAACCCTTTTTCCGCGAAAACCGCCAGCGCGGCCTGCACGATCTCGGACGGCCGATCGGCCTTGCGTCGGCGGAACTTGGGCGCACTCTCGTCGACCATCGGAGCGGGCTCTAAATAACTAACCAGTCATTTATTATCATGCGGCCGGCGGCCCTGCAACGATCGCCGTTCTGCGAAGCGGCCACCGGTCGCATGGTTAAAGTTGGAGTCTTCGCCTATTTTTTGCCCCGGTCCGAGGTCAGGTCCCATCGCCGACGCTGCGGCTCGCACGGCGTCCCAGTCAATTCGCCCAAAAGTCCGGCATTCAGTCCGGCCGTGGCGTGCATTTATTGAGTGAAGGATCTTGGATGACGTTGGGCGTGCCTACGCGTTTGCTTGAGCTATTTGAAAAACAACCTGCAGTATTCATCGCAATAGCCATGCTTGTTACCGCGAGCGCGACGGCTGCGGCCCCGCTGAGCCAGTCCGAGCATCGGGTCCGGTTGGCGACCGCCATGGAAAAGGCCGTGGAGCAGGTGGCTCGGCCCGCCACGGCGATGCAACGGGCGTGGGACGGCGCGGACGTCGATGGTGACGGCCGGGCCGACTTCGCCAATCCCACGGGCCATGAGCCCCGCGCCCACGACGTCTATGGCGACGGCGAGTTCGGCGCGCGCCGTGACGGCGGCAGCCGCCGGCACGAAGGCGTGGACTACATGGCGCGCGCGGGCCAGGAGGTGGATGCGCCGCTCTCCGGCTATGTCACCAAGATCGGCTACGCCTATCCGGGCGACCCGAACCTGAAATTCGTCGAGATCACCAATCCGGCGCTGAACTACGCGGCTCGGGTCTTCTACGTGAACCCGACGGTTCAGGTGGGCGACGCGGTCGCCATCGGCCAGCCGATCGGCGCGGCCCACTCGCTGCAGCGCAAATACCCCGGCGGCATGACCGACCACGTCCATCTGGAGTTGATCGACCGCCGCGGCGCGCGCATCGACGCGACTCGAATGATCACGGCCAACGTCACCGTCGCCGCCGCAGACTGATACGGCGCGGTTTCGCGAGCGCAGGTTTGATGGGGAAGCTTGAGCGGAGAACGGGGGCGAAACGAATCGCGACCGAATCGCTGACATTGAGCGATTCAGCTTTCGTTCCCTACGACATATTGTATCTGAGTCTCGCCCGCACACAACGAGGAGCGAGGGTTAATCGCGACAGATCGGCGTCCGGCGCGGCTTGCCTTGACGAGCGGGGGCCGTTCCTCTAAATCGCCCGCTCTTCGCGCGGACCCCGGTCCGTCGCTCCCTGTTTCCTGCGAAGGTTATCTCGCCATGTCGCGCCGCTGCGAAATCACGGGTGTCGGTCCGATGGTCGGCCACAACGTGAGCCACTCGAACATCAAGACCAAGCGCCGGTTCATGCCGAACCTGGCGGCGGTCAGCCTCCAGTCGGATGCCCTGGGCCAGAGCTTCAGCCTGCGGATCACCAACGCCGCGCTGCGTACCCTGGACGCCAAGGGCGGCCTGGATCCGGTGCTGCTCAAGGCCAAGGACGAAGTCCTTTCGGTCAAGGCGCTGCGGATCAAGCGCCAGCTGAAGGCCAAGCTGGCCGAGCAAGCCGCGGCCTGACCGGCCCGCGGCATCGACGTTCGGAAAGGCCGCCCTCACCGGGCGGCCTTTTCATTTGGGCGTCATCCAGTCGAAGGCCAGCAGCAGGGTCCGCTGATCGGTGGGCAGTCCGCTGTAGGTTCCGAAGTTGTCGTCCGACACCAGGTAGAATCGCACCCGGCCATCGGCCTGAGGGACCGCCGCCAGGCCTTCCAGATTGTCTACGGTGAGCGGGCGCCGGATCTCCAGGCTGTCGAGCGCATGGCCCTGGCGGTCCAGCACCTTCAGTCGGATGACATTGCCCTGCAGCGGAGAATAGCTGCGTAGCAGATAGGCCAGGCCGCCGCCCGGCAAGGGAGCCATGGCCACCAGCTCCAGGCCCTCCAGGTCCAGGGCGCGGTCGGGCGCGCAACCGGCCGACAACCGGCACAGGAAGGTCTTGCCGCTGTCCTCCAGGCCCACGCGGTAGGCGTCCGGCGCGATGTCGGGCGCCGCCGCCAGCGCCTCCATTCCCTTGTTGAAGGTATAGCTGACTTGGGGAGCGGGCGCGGGGCGGGGCGGGCCGCCGCCGTTCGGGAACAGCAGGATACGGTCGTGCTGCTCGAAGCTCGCCAGCATGTCGCCGTTGGGCAGCCGGGCGACCCCCTCGGCGTCGTATTCCCGCGGACCACCGGCATAGAGGTCGACGCCGCGCTCGTCCTTCAGGGCGGTAAGGGTCGCATCCGCCACACCCGCCAGCCGTCCCGCCCGGTCCAGGACGATCCGCGCGGCCAGCAGGTCCGACTGGTCGCCCAGGGCCAGCATCCGTCCGTCCGGCCACACCTTCAGGTCCGACAGCCCGTGCAGCCGGCTGGTCTGGCGCGACGTCAGCACCAGCCCGCCGGCGTAGGCGAAGTTTCCGATCCGCTCGTGGCGCGGGTCCGTCGGGTCCAGCGGTACGGCCACGGCGTCGACCTGGATGGCCGATCCCGCCGCCACAGGCCCTTGCGGCAGCGGAGCCTGCGGCGCGCACGACGCCAGCAGCACCGCCGCCGCCAGGGCCGCCGGCCTCAAGCCGTGGCCCTCCGCACTTCCTTGAAGGTCGAGCGGCGCGTGGGTCCCTGCGGCCCCTGGGTGCTGGGCGGGGGGGCCAGCATGGTGGCGGTTTTTCGCGTCACCCGCCGCACCTCCTCGTCGAACAGGTCTGCGAGCTGCTCGACCATGGCGCCGGCCAGCTGCTCCACGTCCACGATGGTCACAGCGTTCTTGTAGTAGCGGGTCACGTCATGGCCGATGCCGATGGCGATCAGCTGCACGGGGCTCTTGGTCTCGATCTCGGTGATCACCTCGCGCAGGTGGCGCTCGAGGTAGTGGCCCGAGTTCACCGACAGGGTGCTGTCGTCCACCGGCGCCCCGTCCGAGATCACCAGCAGGATACGCCTCGCCTCGGGTCGGCCGATCATCCGCTGGTGCGCCCACATCAACGCCTCGCCGTCGATGTTCTCCTTGAGCAGCCCCTCGCGCATCATCAGGCCAAGGTTGCGCCGCGCGCGCCGCCATGGCGCATCGGCGGCCTTGTAGATGATGTGGCGCAGGTCGTTCAGCCGGCCCGGTTGGGCAGGCTTGCCGGCCTTCAGCCAGTCCTCGCGTGACGACCCGCCCTTCCAGGCCCGCGTGGTGAAGCCCAGGATCTCGGTCTTCACACCGCAGCGCTCCAGCGTCCGCGCCAGGATGTCGGCGCAGACGGCCGCCACCATGATCGGCCGCCCGCGCATCGAGCCCGAGTTGTCGATCAGGATGGTGACCACCGTGTCGCGGAACTCGGTGTCCTCTTCTTCCTTGAAGGCCAGGGACGCAGTCGGGTCGGTGATGACGCGGGTCAGCCGCGACGTGTCCAGCAGCCCCTCTTCGAGATCGAAGCTCCAGGAGCGGTTCTGCTGCGCCAGCAGTTTGCGCTGCAGCCGGTTGGCCAGCCGCGAGACCACGTTGGACACGGCGGCCAGCTGCTGGTCCAGATACGCGCGCAGGCGGGTCAACTCCTCGGGATCGCACAACTCCTCGGCCGCCACGATCTCGTCATGCGTGGTCGTGAAAACCTTGTAGGTGATCGCGCGATTGTCGCCCGAGGGATCGGGACGGGCCGGCTGGTCGCCGTCGCCCATGTCCTGTGGGTCTTCGCTGTCGTCGGCCTCGGAGTCGTCCTCCGACGCCATCATCTCGCTGTCGTCGGCCTCGGCGTCGCGAACCGTGGTTTCGTCCTCGTCCATGGCCGACTGCTGCGGCGACTGGCTCTCGCCTTCGCCGTCGTCTTCCTGGTCCGACGCCTCGGGCTCGCCCTCGTCCTGGCCCTCGCTGTCGTCGTCCGATTGTTCGGGCGTGTCGGACAGGTCGTCTCCCATCTCCAGGTCGTGGATGATGGCGCGCGCGATCCGCGCGAAAGCCTTCTGGTCGTGTACCGTGCCTTCCAGCTTCTGCAGGTCGTCGCCGGCCTTGGCCTCGATGCTGCCACGGAACATGTCCACCAGCGCCCGCGCCATCGGCGGCGGCGGCTCGCCGGTCAGGCGCTCGCGCACCATCAGCGAGACGATCTCGGCCAGCGGCGGGTTCGCCATCGCCTCGGCCTCGCTGTAGGACTTCCGCGCCCAGGCGTGGTCCATCACCGCCTTCAGATTGCCCTTCACGCCGCCCATGGCGTTCGCGCCGATCGCCTCGATCCGCGCCTGTTCCAGGGCGTCGTAGATCGGCTGGCCGGCGCCCGAGGGCGGCCGGGTCCTGGCGTGGGCGGCCGGATCGTGGTGGGCGACGCGCAGCGCCATCTGGTCGGCCAGGCCGCGGATGCGGGCGGCGTCGTCCGGCGTCAGGTCGCGGGGCGGATGCGGCAGCACCAGCCGGTTGGCGGACAGCTGCGGCCCTTCGCCCGAGTAAACGATCTCCAGGTCGGCGGTCTCGGCGAGCGATCGCGCCGCGTGCGCCAGCGCGCGCTTGAAGGGCTCCAGGGGGCTTTCCGAGTTCTTCGCCATCTCAGCGGTCATAGATCAGCCGCGAGCCCGCGTGAAACAAGGAATCTCGCGGGACGGAACGGCGCCGCTTCCGCAGCGTTTCCCAGGCCGAGTTTCGCACGAGGAGAAACGTGATGCTCAGATGGGCTCTGATATTCGCAGTCGTCGCGATCGTGGCGGGTGCGCTGGGCTTCGGCGGCATCGCCGGCGCCGCGGCCGGTATCGCCAAGCTGCTGTTCTTCGTGGCCGTGGTGGGCTTCCTGATCTTCCTGGCGATGGGCATCTTTGCGGGCCGCAAGCTGACCGGACGCTAGCCTGAGGCGAGGGGGGCCTTCCAGGCCCGCCTCGATCCATTCTCCCGCCGTGGTTGCGAACCTCGCGCCCTTCTGGCGCGCGCTGATTCGGGCCTAAGGTCGCGCCACGACTTCCGGGGGAATGATATGGCGTCCGACAAACCCGCAAGCTGGCCGGCCCGAATCTGGGCGACCATCGGCGGCGGGCTCGTGGCCTTGTTCGGCGCAGCGCTGCTCCTGGGCGGCGGCTGGCTCATCGTCCTGGGCGGCTCCCCCTACTATCTGCTGGCCGGGGCCGCGATCCTGGGCTCCGGGGTGATGCTGGTTCGCCGCCACCCTGCCGCTGGCCTTCTCTACGCCGTGGTGCTTGCGGCCACGCTGGGCTGGGGCGTCTGGGAGGGCGGCTTCTCCTTCTGGCCCCTGCTGCCGCGGCTGTTCGCGCCCGCGGTGCTGGGCCTCTTCATCTTGGCGGTGATCCCGGCGGCGCCCGTGGGCGCGATGCGCGATCGGTCCGGCGCCGCCGTGGCGCTGCTGTCGCTGATCTGCCTAGCGGTCCTGGGGGCCGCCGCGCCGGCGACCTACCGCTGGGGGCAGGCGGAAATTCCGGCCCAGGTAACCGGGGCGGCGCCGCAGGCGGCGGCGTCCGACTGGCGCTACGAAGGCGGAGATCCGGGGGGCTCCCGATATGCGCCTCTCGACCAGATCAACCGCGAGAACGTCGAGAAGCTCAGGCTGGCCTGGACATTCCACTCGGTCGGGGAGCCTCGCATGGGCGGCCAGGGCGGGGGGGCCGCCCTGCAGGTGGGCGACGCCCTCTACGTCTGCACCCCCGCCAACCTGGTGGTCGCGCTGGACGCCGATACGGGCCGCGACGCCTGGCGCAACGCTCCCGAGGCAAAGCCCGGGGCTCGCAGCCGCTGCAGCGGCCTCGGCTATTGGGACCCAGCGGCGCCCAGGCATGCGACGCCAAGGCCCGCTCCCGCGGTGAGGACGGCGCCGGGCAAGCCGGCGCCTCCGCCTGTTCAGAAGACCGGCGCCCCCGGCCGCGCCGGGCCGCTCTGCGAGCGCAGGATCATCGCTGCCCGGACCGACGCCCGGCTTGTGGCGCTCGACGCGGCCACGGGCCAGCCCTGTCCGGGCTTCGGCAAGGATGGGGTCGTCGACCTGACCATCGGCCTTGGGACCGGCGCGCGCGGCGCCCGCGTCCAGACCTCGTCTCCTGCAGTGATCGGCGACCGCGTCATCGTCGGCAGCCGGCTGGCCGGCAATCAGGCGCTCTCCGGCCCGTCCGGAGTGGTCCGCGCGTTCGACGTGGTCACGGGCGAGCTGGTCTGGGCCTGGGATCTGGGCGCTCCCTCCGTCGATAAACTGCCGGCCGATGGGAAGGCCTACACCCGCGGCACGCCCTATCTCGCCTCGACGCCGGCGTTCGATGCCAGGCTTGGCCTGGTCTACCTGCCGCTCGGCGGCGCGGCGCCCGGCCATTGGGGCTCGCACCGGGCAATGGCGTCC
>DASVNS010000231.1:0-5877 GCA_036383735.1 Phenylobacterium sp.
CAGCACCTGGCCCGAAGCAGGGTTGTCGGCGAAATGCCCCGCCCACACCACGTTCTTGCGCCAGTCCGAGCCGGCCCAGCGCAGCGCGCCCGTCACGGCTTCGGTGGCGTAGCCGCGGCCCCAGAACGGCCGGCCGAACCAATAGCCCAGCTCCGGCCGCCCGGCCTCCGTCACGTGCAAGCCGACCATGCCGATCAGGCCGAATTCACGATGCTCCACCGCGAAGTGCGCGTCCGTGCGCGGGTTCATCCGCGTCACCGAGTCCACGAACGCCTCGGCGTCGGCCTGTCCGTAGGGGTACGGCATCTTGGTGATCATCCCGGCCACGCCCGGATCGTTCGCCAGGCCGGCGATGGCGGCCACGTCGTCCGCCACCGGGCCACGCAGCAGCAGCCGCTCGGTGGCGACCGCGGGTCTGACGTCCAATGCACACATCTCGCACCTCCCGGACCCGTCTCGCGGGCCCAAAACGACAGCGGGGAGCCCGGGCTGACCGGACTCCCCGCGAAAGGTCGTCTTGTGTCCGGTCCGCCTTATTTGGATGAGGCGGAACCGGAGAGAGGAAGGTTCCGCCTATTCGGCTGCGATGACCTTCTCTGCCGGGACCACCGTGGCGTAGGTTCGGTTCTTGGCCTTGGTCACGAACTTCACCGCGCCGGTCACGAGCGCGAAAAGGGTATGGTCCTTGCCGATGCCGACGCCGGCGCCCGGCCAGAACTTGGTGCCGCGCTGACGTACGATGATCGAACCGGCGTTGATGGCTTCGCCGCCGAACTTCTTCACGCCGAGACGGCGGCCCGCGGAATCGCGACCGTTACGCGACGAACCACCGGATTTTTTGTGAGCCATGGGTTGCTCCTGTCCTTACGCACGGCGCCTGCGCGCCGAATTCTTGCTTCTTTGCGCCGACCGACTACTCGGCGGCGGCGTCTTTCTTGGCGGGGGCCTTCTTGGCAGCGGCCTTCTTCGGCGCGGCCTTGGCCTCGGGAGCGGCTTCGTCGCTCGCCTTGGCAGCCTTCACGGCCTTCTTCGAGACGTTGAGGGTCGCGAAATCGAGGCCGCGGGCGCGGGCGTCGAGCTCGGCCTTGGTGGTCAGGCTGACCGTGCCGTCCCACTTGGTTTCCTTGCCGCCGGCCGTGATGCCGACCACCTGCAGGACCGTCTCGGCCTGGCGGTGACCGCGGGTGCGGCGATAGCCCTGGCGGCGGATCTTCTTGAAGATCTTCACCTTCTCGCCCTTGCGGGTTTCGATCAGGGTCGCAGCGACCGAAGCGCCGGCCACCGTGGGCTCGCCCACGGTCACGGCCTCGCCATCGCCCAGCAGCAGGACGTCGCCAAACGCTACGGCCGCGCCGGGTTCGCCGTCCAGCTTTTCGACAACAAGGATGTCACCAGGTTGAACCCGGTACTGCTTGCCGCCGGTCTTGATCACCGCGTACATCGTTCGCGCCTTCGGAGTAGATATGCAAAACGGAATGCGCCCGCAGGAAAGCCCGCGGGCGAGAGGTGGGGCGTTATATACGGGGAGGGCCGCGAGTCAACGGCGCGGTGGGCTTTGGCGCGATGCGCCGCCACCCCGAGGTGCGTCGCAACACAGCGGTCGGGCGCGCCAGGAACCTCCGGGAGCCAGAAGGGCTTCCAGCCAGCCTCAGCCCGCCATGCGCTCCGGCTCATCGCGGTCGGCAACCGCCATGATCTCGCGCAGCAGTTGCTCGGGGGCGAATGGCTTGACAGCGACGCCGTTCATGCCGGCCGAGAGACAGGCTTGCCGCTGGTGATCTTGCCCATCGGCGGTGAGCGCGATGATCGGCAGCATCGCACCTGTGGGGCCGAGCGCACGAATGCGCCGCGTAGCCTCCAGTCCGTCCATGCCCGGCATGTTGACGTCCATGAGCACCAGATCCCAATGACCCTGCGCTACGGCCTCGACAGCTTCGGCGCCGCCCTTCACCGCCGACGCTGACGCCCCCATGGCCTCGAGCGACTTGACCGCAACGAGGCGGTTCACACGGTTGTCGTCGACCACGAGGACGACAAGCCCCGCCAACGGCGCTTCGGCCCAGGTGGTCTGCTCGGGGGCGACCGTAGCGGCGGCCGGCGGCGCGGCCAGCTCGAACCAGAAGGTGGAGCCGACGCCCTCCTGACTGACGAAGTCCAGGTCGCCGCCCATCAACCGGGCCAGATGACGAGAAATGGCCAGGCCCAGCCCGGTGCCGCCGAACCTTCGCGCCGAACCCTGGTCGACTTGATGAAAGCGGCCGAACAGCACATCGCGCGCGCTCTCCGGCACGCCGATGCCCGTGTCCTGGATCTCACATCGTAGGCGCCGGGCCTCGCCCACCCCGCTCATGGTGAGCCTGACGTCGACGCCGCCGTGATCCGTGAACTTGATGGCGTTGCCCATCGTGTTGAAGAGGCACTGGCGCAAGCGCACCGGATCCAGGGCGGCCCATCCGACGTCGGGCGCGACTTGCACGGTGAGCGACAGCCCCTTCGCCTCCGCCTGCGGCCGCAGCAGGCTGGCAACGCTCTCGGCGATGCTCGCCGGCTCCGTCGGGACCGGGACGATCTCGAGCTTGCCCGCCTCGATCTTCGAGAAGTCGAGCACATCGTTGAGCAGCTGCCCGAGCATTGCGGCACAGCCGAGGGCTTCGCCCAGCAGCAGGCGGCCCTCCTCGGAGATCGGCTCCCTCTTGAGAAGGTTCAGCACGCCCACGACGCCGTTCATGGGCGTGCGGATCTCGTGGCTGACCGAGGCCAGGAAATTTGACTTGGCTTCGGTCGCGGCCTCCGCGTGACGCCGCGCTTCGGTGGCCGCCAACTGGTAGCGCTTGGCCTCGTCCACATCGATCACCAGACCCACGGCGCGCAGGGGAGGCCCCTCGGCCGCACGCTCCGCTTCCAGGTAGAGCCGGACCCAGGTCTCGCCACCGTCGCGCAAGAGGCGGACGTCGAGGTGGCCGGGAGAAGCGTCGCGAGCCTGCAGAGCAAGTTGCAGCAGCGCGGAACGATCCTCGGCGTGGAAGAGGCCATACGCGTCGCCCGCAGTGCGCTGGATCGCCTCGCGGCCGACGAGTCGCTCGAGCTCGGGAGAGAGCCAGAACGACGCCGTAACATAGTCGTACTCGAACACCCCGGCCCGCGACCCCTCCAACGCCAGCGCCAGACGATGGGCGGCCGTGCTCGCCGCGTCTCGCGCCCGGGCCAAGTCGGTCACGTGCTGGGTCAGGCCGTACATCTCATAGCGGCCCGAAGGGAGCTGCCGACCCGAGCGCATCATCACCCGTAGATGATTCCACTCTCCGTCAGGCGTTCTCATCCGCAGCTCGATCTCGGCTTCGCCCCCCTCGCGGGTTACGCGCTCGCGCAGCGGCCGTTCCTTGGCCAGATCGTCAGGGTGGACGCCGGAGTCGAGCAGCACCCGCGGCACGGCTCGCGAGTCCGACTCGTAGGGGGCCTTCACCTCCGGCGAGAAGAAGTAGAGGTCGGCGTCAGGGTCGAAGCGCCAGGTGCCGATGCCCGCCAGGGCAAGCAGTTCGTCACGCGCCGCACGGGCCGGCCGCACGATGTCCAGGCTCGCACAGATCGCGGTGATGTCGGTCAAAATGGCCAAGTGGCCTTCGACTTCGGGCTCAAGGTTGAGGCGGAACCATCTCCGCTCCCCGTCCGCTCCGCCGAAGGCGTAGGTTTCTCCGAAATCGTCAGTGGTCTGGTCGCAAGCGGCCCGCTTCAGTCCGTCAAGAAATAAGGCGCCCTCACGCGGGACTTCGCCCAACAGGCGCGTCATCGCCAGGTTGGCCCATACGACCACACCGGCGCCATCCAGCCGAGCCATCGGCGTGACCGACCCGTTCAACGACGGCCCTGAAATCTGCATCGCGTGGCCTCATCCCCCCGCGACCCTCACACCCAGCCATTAACGAAGGGCTATCCGACCTGCGGCGCCGCGTCGCACAGCAAGGGTCGCGATGCGGGAGGATGGGCGCCTCGATTCTCGCGAAAAGGCTATTGCACTGGCGCGCCGCAGCCTGCGTCGACGCCTCCGGGGGACGACGAAGCCGCGGCCTTGGGCTATGACGCCGGCCGGCGGGGCTGGGCGACCCGCGATCATCGAAGAGCGCTAGAGAGGGAATGAGGGAAATGTCGCAACGTCTTACCGGCAAGGTGGCCCTGATCACGGGCGGCACCAGCGGAATCGGGGAAGCCACCGTCGAACTCTTCGTGGCCGAAGGCGCGAAGGTGATGATCGCCGCCCGAAATGCCGAAAAGGGCGAAGCCATGGTGAAGGCGCTGGGTCCCAACGCCCGTTTCATCGTGTGCGACGTCACCAAGGAATCCGACATCAAGGCTGCGGTGGCGACGACGACCGAAGCCTTCGGCCGGCTGGACTGCATGTTCAACAATGCCGGCGGCCCCACACCGGGCGAGGCGACGACCGCCACCCATGGCGACTTCACCTATGCGATGGACCTGTTGCTGGGCAGCGTCGTCTTCGGCATCCGCCATGCCGCCGAGGTGATGATCCCGCAGGGCGGCGGCGCGATCATCAACAACTCTTCGGTGGCGGCATTGCGCGGCCACATGGGCGGGTATCTGTATTCGATCGCCAAGGCGGGCGTTAAGCGCGCCACCGAGATGGCCGGGATGGAGCTCGGTCAGCACGGCGTCACGGTGAACTGCATCTCGCCAGGCGCGATCGCCACCCCGATCTTCTTCGGCGGCTCGAAGGCGGCGGCGGGCATGGATCCCTCCCACGCCGATGCGAAGATGCGGAAGCTCACCGCCAACCTGGCTAAGGCGACGCCCCTGCACCGCTCCGGTCTTCCGCACGATATCGCCACCGCGGCCTTGTTCCTGGCCTCGGACGAGGGCCGCTACATCAATTGCCACGACCTGGTGGTGGACGGCGGCATGATCGCCGGCGGGCGCACCAATTTCGAGGCGGCCACCCCTGGAGCCAATGTCTAGCCAGAACGGTGGGCCACGGCCTGCGTCGCCTATGAGGTCGGCATGCAGAGGCTGATCACCTGGGCCGGACGGGCCGCCCTGCTGCTGGTCCTGGGCGTGGCCCTGGTCGGCGCGCTCGACCCGCACCATGACGCCGCGCGCCACGCGCCGAAGGGCGATGTGGTGGAGCATGTGGCCTATGGCTACCTGCTGACCGTGCTGACCATCGCCGCGCTGCCGAGGGTGAACCCATGGCTGATCGGCGGCGCCTACCTGGCGGTGGGGGCCGGCTTCGAGGCGCTGCAGGTCTGGGGCCTGGTGTCGGGCACGTTCCAGTGGAAGGACCTGGCCTCGAACACGGGCGGCGTGGCGGCAGCGCTGGCGCCGTTCGCCCTGGCGCGGCGCAGGAGCGGAGGAAGGCGATGACCGAAGCGGCGGACGAGACCCTGTACCTGATCCTGGCCAATGCGGCGGCCGGGCCGACCACGCGCTATCCGGTCGGCACGCGGCGTCGAGTGCTGGTGTTCGCCCGCGCCGGCTCGCACGATAGCGCGCTTGCGGTCGCGACCGAAGGCCTGGCCGAACAGGGCTGGGGCGAGCCGGGGTTCGAAAAGGTAGGCATCATCGAGCTTGGACCGCATCTGTCGGCGCAAGACCGGGCGCCGGCCGAGCACGCCATGGCCCATGGCTGCGCGATCCGGGTCTATCCGCGTCCCGGCGACGAGGCCTGAAGCGCGGGCTGAAGGCAGAGCCGCTTGCATGGCGCGGCAGTTCCCGCGATCAATCGTGGCGTGTTGCACCAGGAGGCCCAAGCCATGCGGACCATGACGGACGGGCGCTGGCCGGCGGTGGCGGCCGGCGCGGTCGTGGCGCTGCTGCTGAGTGCGTGTTCACGCGAGACGCCGCCTTCCAGGCCCGCGCCCAAGGCGG
>DASVNS010000232.1:0-4023 GCA_036383735.1 Phenylobacterium sp.
GCTGCTGGCCCAGATGCCCTCGAAGCCCGCTTCCTGAGCGATCTTCGCGGACAGTCCGTTGTGGGCCTCCATCAAGAACGAGAGCCCCGGCGCGTTGAGCATACTCTTGAGTTGAGTGGTCTTCCCGGTGTTCAGCACAACGTGGTTCACACCTTTGTTCCTCTGCATGGCGACCGTGAGCGGGCGGCCGACGCGAAGCGGCAATCCGTCCACTTGAGATTGCACGGCCCGGACAGCTCAGGAGACCCCCATATGGGGGGCGTCAGACATCCGCTGCGGTGCAACGGCTCACCCGCGGTTCGCCTCCCGTCGCTGCCACAAATGAGTGACGCAAGCGCCGCGGCACAGGTCGACAATGGCCGCGGGAACCTGCGCTGGGCAGGCGATCTGATGGGGACGCTCCGGTGAATTGGTCCGGCCGCGCCTACGACTGCACCCTGGTGGAGGGTGCGGACAGCTTGTGGGCCCTGAGTGACGAGTGGTCCGACCTCCATGCTCGCTCGGCCAGCGCCTACGTCAGCGACGGGGCGGACTGGGCGCGTGTCTGTTGGCGCACGCGCGCCGAGCCGGGCGGCAAACGCCTCGTGTGCCTGGTCGTTCGGCAGGGGCTGCAGCTTGTGGCCATGCTGCCGCTCGTCATCTGGCGCCAGGGAGCGGTTCGAACCGCAAGGCCGTTGGCCTGTGAGACGACGGAGTACTGCCCACTCCTGACCGACCCGTCCGCCGATGTCCTGGCCGTCTGGACGGCGATCGCCGACGGGGTCCGGGATCTCAAGGCGGTGGACGCCGTCATCCTCCCCTATGCCCGCGACGACGCCGCTTTGGTCCCTTTTCTGAGGGGAGCGTCACGCGTCATTCAGACCGACAGCTTCCCCAACCACTTCGTCAGTCAGTCCGCGTTCGGCTGCTGGGAAAACTACTGGAAACAACTGCCGCGGGGGATGAGGTCGAACCTGGGAACCAGACAGCGCCGACTGAACGAGCTTGGCGAGGTGCTGTTTGAAGAGCTGACCGATCCCGACGCCTCTCGCGCGGCGTGGCGCTGGATGGTCGACAACAAGCGCGATTGGCTCGTCCGCAAGGGATTGGACCACGCCTTCATCCCGACGCAGGACTATTTCCGCTTCATGGAGGCCACACTCGGCGTTTCCGGCCCGACGGGACGGCGCGGCATCTTCGTCCTCAAGCTGGATGGCGAACTGATGGCCGCCGAGCTCGTCAACGTCGATCGCCGGCGTATGGAAGCGTTCATCGCCACCTACGATCAACGCTTTGCGCGCTATGGGCCCGGGCAGCTCCTGCGCAAGGAACTGCTCCATTGGGCGTTCGCGCGCGGTTTGGACTTCGACTGGCGGCTGGGGGACGACGCCTACAAGTTGGAGTGGGCGAGCCACCGGGCCGTCGCCCGCACCTATGTGCTGCCGCGAAACCTTCGTGGGTGGCTGTTCGGAGCCTACCTCGCCGAGCGCACGCGGCTGGCCTACCGCACGCCCGCGTGCCTGAGGAGCAAGATCCGCGGCATGCTAAAGCGTCGCGCTCAGCCAGAGACCGTTGCATGAAGCCCCACAGGGGGCGAACCCGGCGGCTGGTGCTCCAGCCGCCGGGCTCGAAGGCCGCTCAGGCCACCACCCGCGGCGCCGTTTCGGCCCCCGCGCCGGCCCATGCGCCGAACTTCCGCGCGGGTGCGGAGGGATCGACGCGGCTGACGGCGTCCAGGCGGCCAAGTTGCTCCGTCGAGAGCTCGACAGGCAGCGCGCCCAGGTTGCTGGTCAGTTGCGCAAGCGAGCGCGGCCCGATCATCGGGATCGCGCCGTGGCTGCCGGCCCATGCGATGGCCACCTGATCGGAACTGACGCCGAGTTCGCCGGCGAGCGCGAGCACCGTGTCGAGGATGTCGCTGCGCTGGGTCGAATCCTCCGCCTGGAACACCCGCCCGCCCATGCCCTCGGCGCGGCCCTTTTCACCTTGGCGGTACTTGCCGGTGAGCATGCCTCCGCCCAACGGAGACCAGGTGACGACGCCGAGCCCCAGCGCCTCGCACGCCGGGAACAGATCGGCCTCGGGGCCGCGGTGCACCAGGCTGTGTTCGAACTGCGCCGCCGCGATCGGAACCGCGTGGCTGAGCTCGGCCAGGGTGGCCGCGCGGGCGAGGCGCCACGCCGGGAAATTGGAGAGGCCCGCGAAAAGGATCTTCCCCGACCGGGCCAGATCGTCCAGCCCGCGGACGATCTCCTCCGAGGGCGTCACACCATCGGGATGGTGCACCCAGTAGATGTCGATCCGGTCCGTCTTGAGCCGCTTGAGGCTGCCTTCCACCGACGCAACCATGGCCTTGCGGCTGTTGCCGGTGACCAGGCGATTGGCGTTGGGAGTCGCGCCATTGGTGAACTTGCTGGCCAGAACGAAATCCTCGCGCCGGCCTTGCAGCAGGTTGCCGAGAATCGTCTCCGATTGCCCGAATTGGTAGATGTCGGCGGTGTCGATGAAATTGCCGCCGGCCTCGGCATAGGCGTTGAAGATCGCCTCGCTTTCGCTGGCCTCGGCGCCGTAGCCCCAGCCGGTGCCGAAACTGCCGGTCCCGAGCGCGAGTTGCGACACCCGCATGCCGGTCCTGCCGAACAAACTGTATTTCATGACCTATTCCTTGGTTGATGGCGTGGATGCGACAAAGTCTGGCTGGCGTAGCGGATCGGGCCCCAGCTTCGCCGCCACAGCTGCGGCGATCAGGGCGGCGATGGCCGCACCCCAGAGCGCTTCGAGGCCTCTCTGGCTGTAGGCGGCAGCCCCCAGGAAAGCCCCGGCCAGAAGGCCAAGCCAAAGCATGAAGAACGGCGCCCAACCCAACGGGTCGCCGCCATAGAAGACCGCCGTGATCCGCTTCCCGAGCTTGACCAAAGTGCCGGTCATGTAGGTCAGGCCGATCCGCACTTCGCCGTCTTCGGAAAAGACGGCGTTCTCGGCGCCCATGGCGAGGACCATGCAAGCTATGGCCAGGTGGCCCGCCTGCAACGTTGCCGCCGCCGCCCCCAGCATGAGCAGGCCGCCGACCAGAAGCAGCACCAGCGGTCGGCGGTTCGCTTTGGCCCACCGGCCGACGAAAGCGCCCAGCACGACCCCAAGGACAAAGAGGGCGATCAGGACCGCAGCTATCCCCGCGCTTTCACGCGACTGGGCAAGCCCCACTCCGACCCTGGTGGTGTTGCCGCTCATGAAGGAAACGAAGAAGCCACCCAGGCTGACGAAGCCGATGGCGTCCACATACCCAGCGATAGCCGACAGGCAGGCGGCCAGGAGCCTCAGTCTTCGATCGTAGCCAGTCACGCCCCGGCGGCCTCAGCGTCCCTCCGGCAGCATGCCGAGTTGCTTGCCGACGGTACGGTCCAGCATGCGCTTGGGCAGGTGTTCGGCCATGAAGATGCGGAGCGGGTCACCCGTCACCGTGTAGCGGACCTTGGGTTTCGGGGTAGTCAGCGCGTGGTGGATCGCCTCACCGATCTTCTCCGGCGGCAGGCCCGCGCGGCCAATCTGCAGCATATAGGCGCGGAAGCGGTCGAGAACCGTGGCGTAGGGCGTGTTCGCGTAGCGCGACACGTCCACCTCGTCGGCCTTCTCCCAGATCGGCGTCGCGACAGCGCCAGGCGCGACCACCACCACATCGACACCGAACGGCAGGAGTTCGCGGCGCAGGCCCTCGGACAGCCCCTCCAACCCGAATTTGGAGGCATTGTAGGGCGCCATGAACGGATTGGCCGTGCGGCCCCCAACCGAGGAGATGTTGACGATGCGTCCGGGATTGCTGACCGTGGGCGGACGCGCGCCCAGCAACGGGGCAAATGCCTGGGTGGCGATCACCACGCCGGTGAGGTTCACCTCCAGCTGCTGCCGAAACTCATCGACCGGCAGGTAGAGCAGCGGGCCGGACACCGCGATCCCCGCATTGTTGACCAGGCCGGCCAGGGTCGCTCCCGCCAGCGCCGCTTCGACCTGCGCAGCGGCAGCCTGGGCCGCCGGCCCATCCGTGAC
>DASVNS010000233.1:0-8863 GCA_036383735.1 Phenylobacterium sp.
GTCTGGGAACTGTCATCCACCGCCGTCCAAACGGTCGCCCTCAGCGCCACGGCGCACATCCGGCCTCATGGTGCGCGGGACGAACTTCTACCTTCGGATCAGGGTGCCCCAGCATCTCCAAGCTCGGGTCGGGCGTTAGCCCGCTGGTGGCGGGCTATGGCTCGGCATGAGGTGGGAGAGGTCGAGATTGGGGTAGTCCACCCGCTTCATCGCCTCGAACAGCGTGGATGCGCGGAACCCCCGACCATATGCTTCGGCCGTCAGTGTGCCTTCGGCACCGCTGCCAGACGACCATCCCCCTAGTGCCAGAGCGACATCATGGTCGATCCGCGCCTCGCGCAGAGCATCTCTGAAACAGTGCCGGAAGCTGTGGAAGCAAGTTTTCGGACGGGTCGCCTTGGCCTTTTCGATGAACCGCCTGAACCACTTGGAGAACGGGTCGGAGTAGTAGCCCGTGGCCGAGAGCGGTAGTTCGGGAAAGAGCTTCACCGAGCCACTTCGCCGACGCTCATCCACGAGATCGATGAAGCCGATCTCGGTGAGGCGCGGGTGGATGGGAACAAACCGCTCGCTTGTTGAGGTCTTCACCTTCTTGTCGCCGCCGCCGCCGGTGGAGCGGCTCGTGATGAGGAAACAGTCCACCCCATCGACACGCCGGATGTCGGCGACATCAAGCTGGCAGATTTCGTTCATCCGCATCCCCGAGAACAGGGCGATGAGCGGCACCCAGAAGCGGGCACGGCGCGGGCGCGCGGGGCCGACATCGGCGTAGCCGTATTCATCGTCCACGCAGCCTCGGTAGAGCGGCGCGTTGAAGATCGCTCGAAGCTGGTCGTTCGAGAACGGGAGGCGCCGGTCGCGGCGATGCCTCGGATCGACGACGCGAAGGCCCTTGGCTGGATTGCGGTCGATGTAGCCCTCGTTGACCGCGAAGTTCATGAGGGCGGACAGGCATTTCAGATACGAGTTGATGGCGGCGTAGCCGAGCGTCGAGGTGAGCTTCTTGGCCTTGGCCATTTCCGAAGCTTGGACGGCGGTCATCTTCGGGAACCGCTTCTTGCTGTTCGTCGGAAGCCAAATGAGCATGTCCATCAGGCGGCGACACGCTTCGCGGTCGATGGAGCGCAACGGCGTGTCCATCCCCAGCACTTCGCCGACAATCGGGATGGTGTGGTTGTAGATCATCCGCACCTTGTCGCCCCGAGCCTTCACCGGATCATTCAGGAAGATCGTCAGAAGCTCGCGCAGCGTCTTCTCCGGCGGCTTTGGCGGGGTAGGGGCGGCATTGGCCGTCCAATCGCTGTGCGCGGCCTCTCGAACGATCTGGGGGCGTTTCAGCAACGCTTGGGTGTCGCCTTGAAAGGCTCGCTCGAAATCGGCGGCAACCAATCGGGCCTGACGGATCGCATCGGACCGCCGTCCGGTGCCCAGTGATCGGCAGAGATGCGTTCGCCCGACCCGAGCTTGGAGATGCTGGGGCACCCTGATCCGAAGGTAGAAGATCGTCCCGCGCACCATGAGGCCGGATGTGCGCCGTGGCGCTGAGGGCGACCGTTTGGACGGCGGTGGATGACCGTTCCCAGACGGTTTGACGGGCTTGTTGGCGCCCAGGGGCGCAACGCCGGTGTGTCTCACCGCTGTGATACAGTCCGAAGCGGCGAAACCCCTTGTGGGCCAACGGTTTGAGGACGGTTCAACGGGGACCGTGTGTCTCATCGTTGTGTCGCAAACGCGCCGAAGCGGGTCTGGAAATCCAGATTCCGCAGGCGGTTCAATGGGGTGGAAAGAAGTGGTGGATGCGACAGGGATTGAACCTGTGACCCCCTCGGTGTGAACGAGGTGCTCTGCCGCTGAGCTACGCATCCGCCGGAACGCCGCGGGGGAAAGTGGGGATCACTTCTGCGCCCGAGCCGCGTTCTGATCTTGAGCCGGCGCGCCCTACGGCGGCGAACCAGCCTCCCGTCGCCTGACGGCGTTGGGAAGGCGGGCGCTATAACCGACCGGCTTCGTGGCTGCAAGCGCCCAACAGCCGCGCGCAGGCCTCTGGCAGGTCATCGAAACTGTGGATGAGGATGTCCGGGTCCAGGTCGGCCGCGGGGATCTCGGTGTAACCGAAGCTGACCAGGATCAGGCCGGCCTTGGCGGCGCGGGCTGCGCCGGCGTCGGTGGCGGCGTCGCCCACCAGGATGGCGCGGCGCATGTCGCCGCCGACCGCATCCACCGCCGCCTGCAGGTGGCGCGGGTCGGGCTTGATGGCCGGGGTGGAGTCTGCGCCGACCACCGCCGCGAAGCGGTCCGCCAAGCCTACGGCCTTCAGCAACGCCACCGAAAGGTCGGTGCGCTTGTTGGTGCATACGCACAGCTTCGCGCCGGCGGCCAGCAGCGTGTCCAGCGCGGCCTCGCAGCCGGGGAACGGCCGGCTCTCGTCGGCGATATGGTCCAGGTAGTGGGCGATGAAGCTGTCGAACAGCGGCTGCACCCGGGCGGGATGCAGGTGCTGGCCGGCCGCCTCGAACCCGCGCTCGATCAGCCAGCGCGCGCCGCGGCCGATGAACGGACGCGCCTCCGCGAGGGGAAGAGGCTGCAATCCCTCCGCGTTCAGCAGCACATTGAGCGTGCCGATCAGGTCGGGGGCGGTGTCGACCAGGGTGCCGTCGAGGTCGAAGGCCACCACGGCGCCGTGCAACGGATCAGCGGCCATCGATCACCGCGGTCGCTGCGTCGAGACGCGAACAAGATGTCATCGAGGTCCCCCAGGAGAAGCGGCGGACGCTAGCCCGTACTCGCGCGCCGGGACAAGGCTTGCTAAGCCGGGGCCGACGAGACTCGATGGCTGCCCTGGGAGTGCTGAATGACCGCGAGAGCTGCCGTAATCATGGCCGCCGGCCACGGCACGCGGATGAAGTCGCGGACTCCCAAGGTGCTGCACAAGGTGGGCGGCCGGACGCTGCTGGACCGGATCATCGACACCGTGCGGGCCGCCGGCTGCGAGCGCATCCACGTGGTGGTGGGGACGATCCCGCAGGTGCGGGAGCTGGTCGTCAAACGGTTGGGCGAGGCGGCGGTCGTGGTCCAGGACCCGCCGAAGGGCACCGGGCATGCGGTCCTCTGCGCCGAGGATGCCCTGGCGGACTTCGAGGGCGATGTCCTGGTGGTCAACGCCGACCCGCCTCTGCTGCAGGCCCAGGACCTGGAGCCGTTGTTCGCCCTGCGCCAGGGCGGCGCCGCGTTGGCGATCCTGGGGTTCGAGCCGGTCGATCCGCTGCTCTACGGCCGCATCATCCGCGGGGCCGACGGCCATGTGATGCGCGTGGTCGAACCCAGCGAGGCCAACGCGGAGGTCCGCCAGGTCAAGCTATGCAACGCGGGCATGTACCTGGCCGGGCGAGGGGATCTGTTCCGCTGGCTGTCGCGCCTCACCGACGACAATCCGAAGCGCGAGTACTTTCTGACCGGCATCATCGCCGAGGCGGTGGGCGAGGAGCGGCTGGTCCGCGCGCATACGGCCCCCGAGAGCGCGGTGATGGGCGCCGATACGCCCATGCAGCTGGCCCAGGCCGAAGCGGAGTTCCAGAAACGGCGCCGCGCCCATTTCCTGGCCGAGGGGGTGTCGATGACCGCGCCCGAGACCGTGTTCTTCGCCTGGGACACGCAGATCGCGGCCGGGGCGACCCTCGAGCCCTATGTCGTCTTCGCGCCCGGGGTGAAGGTCGAGACCGCCGCCGTGATCCGGGCGTTCAGCCACCTGGAGGGCTGCGTCGTGCGCGAGGGCGCCCTGATCGGGCCCTACGCGCGCCTGCGGCCCGGCGCCGACATCGGCGAGGACGCCCACATCGGGAACTTCGTGGAGGTGAAGAAGGTGGTCGTGGGCCGGGGCGCCAAGGCCAACCACCTGAGCTACCTGGGTGACGGGACCGTGGGCGCGGGCGCCAACATCGGAGCGGGCACGATCTTCTGCAACTATGACGGCTTCTTCAAATACGACACCCACGTCGGCGAGGGGGCGTTCATCGGCTCGAACTCGGCGCTGGTGGCGCCGGTGACGATCGGCGCGGGAGCTTTCACCGGCTCGGGGTCGGTGATCAGCGAGGACGTGGCGCCCGACGCCCTGGCGCTGGGTCGTGGCATGCAGGTCGAAAAACCAGGTTGGGCGAGCGTATTCCGCAAGCGGATGACCGAGAAGAAGGCCTCCAAGGCATGAACGACGCGGACGCCCAGAAGAAGGCCGCCGGCCTTGCCGCCGCCGGCCTGGTCGAGAGCGGCATGGTGGTCGGCCTGGGCACCGGGTCGACTGCGGCGTGGTTCGTGCGCGCCCTGGCCGCGCGCCGCCTCGACATCGTCGGCGTGCCCACGTCACAGGCGACGGCTGAGCTGGCGTCCAGCCTCGGGATCCGGTTGGGCGAACTGGGCGAAACGAAGGCGATCGACTTGACGGTGGATGGGGCCGACGAGATCGGTCCGGGCCTTGCGCTGATCAAAGGCGGTGGCGCGGCGCTGTTGCGCGAGAAGCTGGTCTGGGAGGCGTCGAATTCCTGCATCGTGATAGCCGATGCCGCCAAGAATCTGAAAGTACTGGGTAAATTTCCACTTCCAATTGAGGTGGTGGCCTTCGGGCACAAGACCACGGCGCTCCGGATCTGCGACGCTCTTGCGGAATGCGAGATCGGCATCGCGCCGGCGCTTCGCCGAAAAGACGGCGAGCCTGTGAGAACCGACGGCGGAAACCTTATCTACGACGTGGCTTGCGGCCGGATCGAGGAGCCCGCAACCCTGGCGGCGGCGCTGAAGAGCGTCACCGGGGTGGTGGACCATGGCCTGTTCCTCGACCTGGCCGACCGCGCCCTGATCGGCACGCCCACGGGTGTGATCGAGCTGGAACCCTGAGCGTGGCATGAGCCAGGCTTGCAACACTGGATGGACGCCCTCCTGCGGGACGGCTTTGGGAGTCTGCCGTGGCGGAATATGACTACGACCTCTTCGTGATCGGCGCCGGCTCTGCGGGTGTGCGGGCGGCGCGCGTGGCCGCCATGTCCGGCGCCAAGGTGCTGGTGGCCGAAGAGCACCGCGTGGGCGGCACCTGTGTGATCCGCGGCTGTGTGCCGAAGAAATTCATGGTCTATGCTTCGGAATTCTCGAAGCATTTCGAAACCGCCGAGGGCTATGGCTGGACGGTCGGCGAGACCAGCTTCGACTGGTCCCGGTTCCTGATGGCCAAGGACAACGAGATCGCCCGGCTCTCGGGCATCTACGTCCGCAACCTGCAGAACGCCGGCGCCGAACTGGCGCACGGCAAGGCCCGGGTAATCGATCGGCACACCGTCGAGGTCGAGGGGCGAGGGCGGGTGACCGCCGCCAAGATCCTGGTCTCGACCGGCGGACGTCCCTGGATGCCGCACGACCTGCCGGGGGTCGAGCACGCGATCACCTCCAACGAGGCGTTCCACCTGACCGAGCTGCCCAAGCGGATCGTGATCGTCGGCGGCGGCTACATCGCAGTGGAATTCGCCGGCATTTTCGCCGGGCTGGGGGTGGAGACGACCCTTGTCCATCGCGGTCCGAACCTGCTGCGCGGCTTCGACGACGACGTGCGCGCCTTCGTGGCCAGCCAGATGGAGGAGCGCGGCATCAAGATCCGGCTGGGCGCCGAGATCGGCAAGATCGAGAAGACTACGGAGGGCCTGGTGGGCGCCTGCGTGGACGGTCACGACCTGGCCACCGACGTGATCATGTTCGCCGTCGGGCGCGAGCCCTACACCGAGGGGCTCGGCCTCGAGGCCGCCGGCGTCGAGCTGACCGAGACTGGCGCGGTCAAGGTCGACGACTATTCCCGGACCAGCGTCGACAACATCTGGGCCGTGGGCGACGTCACCGACCGGATCAACCTGACGCCGGTCGCGATCCGCGAGGGCCAGGCGTTCGCCCTGACGGAGTTCCACGGCCAGCCGACGCGTTTCGACCACGACATGGTGGCCTCGGCCGTCTTCTCCCAGCCGCCCGTCGGATCCGTGGGCCTGTCCGAAGCCGACGCCCGCCACCAGTACGGCAACCGGATCGACATCTACCTGGCCGACATGCGGCCGATGAAGGAGACCTTCTATGGCGGCCACACCCGTGCGCTGCTGAAACTGGTGGTGGAGCAGGGCAGCGAAAAGATCCTCGGCTGCCATGTGGTTTCGCCCGATGCGCCCGAGATCATCCAGATGGCGGCGGTGGCCCTGAAGATGGGCGTGACCAAGCCCCAATGGGATTCGACCTGCGCGGTGCACCCGACCCTGGCCGAGGAACTGGTCACCATGCGTGAGAAGCACCTGCCGCCGGCGCTCGGCCAGGTGGCGTGAGCGGATCTCGCCAGCCACTCGCGAGACCGACACGGTGATGGACGCCGCGCACGAGAAACTCCGCGGCGGCGGCGCGTGGAGCGTCGGTGTCTGGTGCGGCTGGGTTCTGGCCGGGACAGCGGTGCTGACGCCTGTGCTGGCCTGGGTCGGGCCGCTGGGTTTTGCGCCCCTGATGGGGCTTGCGGGCCTGCTGTGCCTTGCGCCCATGCGGATCGGCCCCGGCGAGGGTCCGCTCGCCGTGGTGCTGCTGACCGGCGTGGCGTGGGCGGCGTTCTCGACGCTCTGGAGTCCGCACAAGCCAGGCGGGATCGAGGACAGCGCCGCTCTGAAGTTGCTGCTGCAGCTTCCGCTCTACTGGGCGGCCTGGGTCGCTGCGCGGCGCGCCGATCCCGGGTTGCGCCGTCTGGCGCTGCGCATGTTCGCCTGGGGGCTGGCGGCCTACGGCGCCCTTCTGCTGGCGGAAGCCGTGACCGGCGGCGCGATCTATCGCGGCCTGCGCGATCTGCTGAACGACCCCATCCGCCCCGACCTGGGGCGCAAGAATATCGCCCAGGGCAGCTTCGTGCTGGCGCTGCTCTGGCCGGTGGCTGCGGCAGGCGGGTTCCGCGCCGGGGCCCCGGCCTGGCTGGCCCTGCCGATGGTGGCCGGGACATTGCTGCTGGCGCACGACTTCGCGTCGGACGCCCCAGTGCTGGCGGTGGGTCTCGCCGTCCTGGTCGGCGGCCTCGTCTGGGTCTGGCCGCGGCTGGCGCCAAAGGCGCTGGCGCTGGGCGCGGCGGGCCTGGTGCTGATCATGCCGCTGGTGATCCTAGTGGCGCGCCTTTCGGGGCTGGGCCAGGGGCTGCCGGAATCGTGGGAGCAGCGAGTGGGCTACTGGACCTATGCGATGGTCCAGATCGCCGAGCATCCGCTCCGGGGCTGGGGCCTGGACGCCAGCCGCGAGTTCAGCCCGCACATCCAGCTCCACCCGCACAATGGCGCTCTACAGGTTTGGCTCGAGCTAGGCGCCGTCGGCGCGGCCATCGCCGCCTTGGCCTGGATCTTCGTGTTCCGCCGCCTGGCCCGCGACGACCGCAGCCTGGTGGCCGCCGCTGCCGCGGGGTCCGCCGCCGTCTACCTGCTGTTCGGCGTGATCAGCTTCGGCGCCTGGCAGGAGTGGTGGTTGGCCCTGGCCGCGCTGACAGCCACGATCGCGAGCCTGGGCGACGCGGAGGAAGCCGCGACAAGCTAAGCATCGACGCCCGAGGCCGTTGCGCGTAAAACGCCCGGCCCGCCGAACAACCGGCGGTCCCTGAGTGAAGACGATGACCGAACACTGGACGCCCGCATCCTGGAGAGCAAAACCCGCCAAGCACATCCCGTCCGACTATCCGGACATGGCCGAGCTTTCGCGTGTCGAGTCCACCCTGCGCGTGATGCCGCCGCTGGTGTTTGCAGGCGAGGCCCGTCGCCTGAAAAGCCTCCTTGGCGACGTTGCGGCCGGCAAGGCCTTTCTGCTTCAGGGCGGCGACTGCGCCGAGAGCTTCAAGGAATTCCACGCGGACAACATCCGCGACACCTTCCGCCTGATCCTGCAGATGGCGGTGGTGCTGACGTTCGCCGGCGGCAAGCCCGTGGTGAAGGTGGGCCGCATGGCGGGCCAGTTCGGCAAGCCGCGTTCGTCGCCGGTCGAGAAGATCGGCGATGTCGAGCTGCCGTCCTACCGTGGCGACAACATCAACGGCATGGAGTTCACGCCCGAGGCGCGGATCCCGGACCCGCAGCGTTTGATGCAGGCCTACGGCCAGTCGGCGGCGACGCTGAACCTGTTGCGCGCCTTCGCGGGCGGCGGTTACGCCGACCTGCACAACATCCATCGCTGGACCCTGGGTTTCGTGGCCGACAGCCCGCAAGGCGCGCGGTACCGCGAGATCGCCGACAAGATCAGCGAGACGCTGCAGTTCATGGAGGCCATCGGGGTCACGCCCGAAAGCCAGCCGACCCTGCACCAGGTGGAGTTCTTCACCAGCCACGAGGGCCTGCTGCTGGGCTACGAGGAGGCGATGACCCGCGTCGATAGTACTTCGGGCGAATGGTACGACACGTCGGCCCACCTGCTGTGGATCGGCGAGCGCACCCGCCAGCTGGACGGCGCGCACGTGGAGTTCTTCCGCGGCATCCGCAATCCGATCGGCATCAAGTGCGGTCCGACCATGGAGGGCGACGACATCCTGCGCCTGATCGAGACGTTGAACCCGAAGGACGAGGCCGGCCGCATCACGCTGTACGGCCGGTTTGGCCACGACAAGATCGCCGACCGCCTGCCGGGCCTGCTGCGCGCCACCAAGGCGTCCGGCCGCAACGTCGTCTGGGCGATCGATCCGATGCACGGCAACACCCTGACGGCGGCCAACGGCTACAAGACCCGGCCGTTCGACCGCATCCTCTCGGAGGTGAAATCCTTCGTGGAGATCTGCAAGGCCGAGGGCGTCCATCCGGGCGGCGTGCACCTGGAGATGACCGGCCAGAACGTCACCGAGTGCCTG
>DASVNS010000234.1:0-2824 GCA_036383735.1 Phenylobacterium sp.
CATGCCGCAGGACCGCACCGGCGAGCCGGGGCAGGGGCTGGAAAACGCGGGCCACCGGGTTCTGGTCTACCGGGACCTGATCGCCCTCGAGCCCAACCCCGACACCCGCGCACCCTCACGGGCCATGGAGATCCACCTGACCGGCAATATGGAACGGTTCATGTGGGGCTTCGACGGCATGAAGTGGTCGGACGGGCCAAAGCCCTACGCCTTCCGCGCCGGCGAGCGGGTGCGCGTCACCTTGGTGAACGACACCATGATGACGCACCCGATCCACCTGCACGGCCACTTCTTCGAGCTGGTCCACGGCCCGATGGGCCACCTGCCGCGCAAGCACACGGTCAATGTCCCGCCCGGCGGGAAGGTGACCTTCGACGTCACGGCGGCGCCCGGGGATTGGGCCTTCCACTGCCACATGGTGTACCACATGCACGCCGGCATGTTTCAGGTGTTCAAGGTGCGCCCGATCGAGGGAGCGGCGGCGTGAGCCGCCTGGCGTCTCTGGCGCTGCTCTCGCTGGCGGTGGCCACGCCGGCCGTGGCGCAAAGCCCGGATCCCCACGCGGGGCATGTCATGCCCGCGCCGGCTCCCGCCGATCCGCATGCCGGCCACTGGATGCTCCAACCCATGGCGCCGGCGGCGGCCGATCTTCCGGTGGGCTCCGCCGCCCCGCCGCCTCCGCCTGCGGACAACGCCGCCGACCGCGTGTTCGGCGCGGTCGCCATGGGCCGCAGCCGGACCACCCTGGCGCAGGAACACGGCGGCGCCCGCGTCTCCAGGGTCATGCTCAACCTGGCGGAGGCCCGCCTGGGTGACGGGGGCGGCTACCACTGGGACGGCGAGGCCTGGTACGGCGGCGACCTGAACCGCGTCGTCCTGAAGTCGGAGGGCGAGGGGACCTCCGATCGGGGCGTGGACCGGGCCGAGATCCAGGTCCTCTATTCCCGCGCCATAGGTGTCTATGCGGACCTGCAACTCGGCATCCGCCATGACTTCGAACCCGGTCCGCAGCGGACCTACGCGGTCGCAGGCTTCGAGAGCCTGCTGCCGTACTGGTTCGAGGCGCAGGGCGCGTTGTTCCTCTCCGACAAGGGCGAGCTGCTCGGCCGCGTCGAGGGAAGCTACGACCTTCGCCTCACCCAGCGGCTCATCCTGCAGCCGCGCGCCGAACTGAGCGTCTCGTCGGAGGACATCCCGTCCCGCCGCATCGGCTCGGGCCTATCGGAGGCGGAACTGGGGCTGCGCCTGCGCTACGAGATCAAGCGGGAATTCGCGCCCTACGCCGGCGTGGCCTGGACCCGCAAACTCGGCGACACCGCCGACTTCGCCAGAGCCGACGGCGAGGATGCGGGGGACACCCGCGTGGTCGTGGGCGTGCGGGCCTGGTTTTGATGCCTGGGTGACCTTTCTGACTTTGTCGAAGGCGCGGCAGGGCAGGTCCCTGCCGTCATGGTGGATCACCGGGCGGTGGCGGGCTTGCCAAATTTTGCCAAGCCGTTAGATTTTATAAGATGAGCACCATGAACATCTCTCTGCCTCAGCCGCTCAAAGCATTTGTCGATGAACAGGTGGCTGGAGGGGGATACGGCACCAGCAGTGAATACGTTCGGGAGCTAATTCGCAAAGACCAGGATCGCCAACGCCTGCGGGGGCTCTTGCTTGACGGGGCTTCGTCGCCGGCGGCAGCGACGGCGGATGCGCCTTATTTCGACAGGCTGCGTGAACGGCTGCGTCACCGCGGCGGTGCATGACCGCAAAGCCGGTTGTTCTGCGGGAACGTGCCCGTCAGGACATTGATGACGCTATTGACGACTACGCGGGCGAGGCCGGCATCCGGGTCGCGCTGGGATTTGTTGATCGGCTTGAGCAGGCTCTGGGGACCATCGGCCGGCATCCGGCGAACGGTTCGCCGCGCTACGCCCACGAACTAAACCTCTCAGGTTTGCGCAACTGCGCCGTGAAGCGATTTCCGCATCTGATCTTCTATGTCGAGCGAGACGATCTCATCGACGTCTGGCGGGTGCTCCACGCCCAAAGCGACATCCCTGCGTGGATGCAGGATCCTCAGAGCTCATGATCCGCGCCTACGGCAGCGGCGCGAACACAGACTGAAAAGGCCCGCCTCGCCCATGCACATTGCCATCGCATCCGACCACGCCGCCATCGACCGCAAGGCCGAACTGCGCGAATATCTGATCGGCCTCGGCCACGACGTTGCCGATCTCGGCCCCGAGACGGCCGACCGCGTCGATTATCCGGACTACGGCTACAAGCTCGCCTCGGTGGTCGCCGACGGCGCCGTGCAATTCGGCGTCGCCCTTTGCGGATCGGGCATCGGCATCTCGATCGCCGTCAACCGCCACCCGGCGCTGCGCTGCGCGCTCGTGTCCGAGCCGCTTTCGGCCGCGCTCGCCCGCGAGCACAACGATGCCAACTGCATCGCCATGGGCGCGCGGCTGATCGGGGCGGACATGGCCAAGGCCTGCCTCGACGCTTTCCTTTCCACCGAGTTCGGCGGAGGCCGCCACATCGGCCGTGTCGAAAAGCTCACCACTCCTTCTTTCTGACGGGGTTCTCAACGAGTGGGGCGACACCACGAATTGCCTACAAGATGTTTGCGCCTAAGATATATTATCAGAAATATTGGGCATCATTTCGCCGATGAACTCCCGCTGCTCACCGCGGCAGCTTCAGCGCGCCGGTGGCGATTTGTTGGAGGGTTTCGACGAAGAACGCTGGCTCCAGCGCTTTCACGCGGTCTTCCAGGCTTTGCGGGGTCTCGCCCGCTTGCAGCGGCACGGCGCGGCGGGCGAGTTCCGGGCCG
>DASVNS010000235.1:0-3200 GCA_036383735.1 Phenylobacterium sp.
GCGGCGCGTTGGTGATCCAGAACTTCGTGCCGTTCAGGACATAGCGGTCGCCGCGCTTCTCGGCCTTGAGCTTCATCGAGACCACGTCCGAGCCCGATCCCGCCTCGCTCATGGCCAGCGAGCCTACGTGCTCGCCGCTGATCAGCTTGGGCAGGTAGCGCTGCCTTTGCTCCGGCGTGCCCCAGCGCCGGATCTGGTTCACGCAGAGGTTGGAATGGGCGCCGTACGAGAGACCCACCGACGCGGAGGCGCGCGAGACCTCCTCCATCGCCACCACGTGCTCCAGGTAGCCCAGGCCGAGCCCGCCGAGCTCCTCTTCCACGGTGATGCCGTGCAACCCCAGCTCGCCCATCTGCGGCCAGAGCGCGCGGGGAAAGGTGTTGGTGGCGTCGATCTCAGCGGCGAGCGGCGCGATCTTGTCGGCGGCGAAGCGGGCTGTGGTGTCGCGGATGGCGTCGGCGGCTTCGCCGAGGCCAAACTCCATGCTCGGACCATGGTTTGGGATCATGCCCTGCTGGTTAGCATGTCCGCCTAACCGGCGCGAATTAGTCCCGCTCGGCTTCCCGCCCAAGTCGTTGCAGCATGCGGAAGACAGCGACCGCCACGAAGCCCACGCCGGCCAGCCCCGCGGGCCAGGCCACCAGCAGTGGGGTGACGAAGCCGTTCGCCGGCGACCTTGCACTCAGACCCCAGAAGACGCCGAAGCCGAAGAACGCCAGCCCGAACAACGCCAGCAAGAGGTCCCACACGACCGAGATCTCCTTCGGCCGCGGCGCCGGCCGCTGGCGGGCCGGTATGAACTGGTAGGGTTGCGCCTCGACGGGCGCGCCGGGCGCCTGCGGTATGTCCAGCTCGGCGTCGAGCAGCTCGATGTGAGGGGTGATCGGGGGCGCGAAATCCGCCTGTGGCCGCGGTTCGGCCGCATCTTGCCTGGCAGCGGGCGTGGATTCCGGCGGGGGTTCCGGCTCCGCGCCGGGGTCCGGGAAGATGGCGCCCAGCCGCGTGGCCACCGCTTCCGCGGCGGCCGTCACCGCCGCCGCCGGCTCAGGTTCCGGCCGGGACTGCGGCTCTGCCTCCGCTGGCGGCAAGGCAGGCTGGACCTCTTCCAGCGCCACCTCGCGGCGCACCATCGCCCGCTCGCCCTCGAACGAGGTCTCCAGCTCCACGGGCCGCCGCAGCGGCACGAGGTCGAGCGCGTCCAGGTCGATGGCGGGGCGGATAAGCGGCGACGGAGCCGGGGCGAAGTCATTGCCCGGCGGCGTCAGGAACAGCGCCTTCTCGGCGGCGCGCCGACGGACCAGCGCGTCGACGACGATCCTCTCGCCCTCGAAGTCGGCCTTGCGCCACAGCTCCATGGCGCAAGCCGCTTGCACGGCCGCCCCGGAGTTCAGCCGCTTGAGCACCTGGCTGCGGCGGAAATTGTCCAGGCCGATGTTGAACGCGAAGCTGCACAGCGCGTCGAACTGGTTCTGGCTGAGCGGCGCGTAGACGTTCTCGTTCACCGTGTGCTGGACGCTGATCAGGTCGTAGACCAGCAACGCCTCAGCATCGGACTCGGACACCTCGGCGCCTTCGCGGGCGGTCAGCGTGTGGCCATAGGCGATCATCCAGCGGCCATCGGGCAGCTGGGCGGCGTGGCGGCGGTAGCCCTCGAACCGCTTGATCAGTTCGATGGCCGCCCGGGAAACGCGATGGCGCGAGAGCATGGCTCGCAGTCGTCCCAAATCGGCACAGGCGGCGCGCGCCCGACATGATCAGGCGCAATCCCCACGCCAGTTACAACAGGATGAGGCTCGCCAATCCAAGAAAAGAGAGGAAACCCATCAGGTCGGTGACGAAAGTTACGAAGACAGACGAGGAAACCGCGGGGTCGCGGCCGAAGCGCTCGAGCGTCAAGGGCGCCAGGACCCCGGCCAAGGCGGCCACGAAGATGTTGATGATCAGCGCCAGCCCGATCGTCACACTGAGCCGCAGGTCGTGGAAGAAGAACCAGGTCGCCGACGACATGATCAGGCCGACCACCGATCCGTTCGCCAGGCCGACGGTCATCTCGCGCATGACGATCCGCATCGAGTTGGCCGCGTTCAACTCGCGGTTCGCCAGGGCGCGCACAGCGACGGCCAGCGCCTGGGTGCCGGCGTTGCCGCCCACGGACGCCACGATCGGCATCAGGATCGCCAGGGTCACCAGCTTGGTGATCTCGTGCTGGAAGATGCTGATGGCCTGAACGGCCACCGCTTCCGTCGCCAGGTTCAGCACCAGCCACGGCAGGCGCGAACGCACGATGTCCCCGACGCCCGCGTCGCGGCCGGCGTCGCTCACCCCGGCAAGGGCCAGGATGTCCTCCTCGCCCTCCTCCTGGATGACGCCGACGATATCGTCGACGGTGATCTGCCCGACCAGCCGCCCGCCGACATCGACCACGGGCGCCGAGATCAGGTGGTATTTGTCGAAGATGTAGGCGACCTCTTCCTGATCGAGGTCGACGGTGATCTCGGTCACCGGCTCCATGATCTGCGCCAGCGGGGTCTGGCGGCCCACGCGCAGCAGATGGCTGACGGGCACGGCGCCGACCGGCTTGAAGGCCGGGTCGACCACATAGATGTCGAAGAACAGCTCGGGCAATTCGTCGGCGTCGCGGCGGAAATGGTCGATCGCCTGGCCCACCGTCCAGAACTGCGGCGCCGCCACCACCTCGCGCTGCATCAGCCGGCCGGCGGTCTCGTCCTGGTAGGACAAGGTGCTCTCGATGGCCGCCCGCTCCAGCTCGGGCATGGCGGCCATGACCTCGGCGCGCTTGTCGTCCTCCAGGTCGTCGACGACGTCGGCGGCGTCGTCCGATTCCATCTCGCCGATGGCTTTGGCCAGCGTCGCGGAAGGCACGTGCTCGAGCACCTGCTCGCGGATCTCGCTGTCCAGCTCGGAGAGGATCTCGGCCAGCGTCTCGGGATCGAGGTGCGGGATCAGCTCTTCCCGGGCATCCGCCGACAGGAAGCCCATGAGATCGGCGACGTCCGCGGGATGCAGCGCGCCCAGCAGCTCGCGCAGCCGCTCGGCGTCGCCGCGGTCCAGGGCGTCGGCGACGTCCGAAACGAATTCCGGATTCAGCGCGTAGTCGTCCTCGAGGGCGAGGTCTTCGAGATCTTCCTCGATCTCCACGGCGGTGAGGTCGTCCGTTTCGCGGCTCATGCGGACCTCCC
>DASVNS010000236.1:0-2612 GCA_036383735.1 Phenylobacterium sp.
CCTGAAGTTTCTGGGAAGACCCCGTGGGGAGCGGGGCGTCCGTGCGGACAAACCTCTCATAACAGGTTCTTCGAACCGGAACGATCGGCGACTTCGCGCAGAGGCTATGCGTTTTTGGTGCAGAGCGACTTGCGCCGCCGCCTGACCTAGCTCGGCAGGCCCTGGTCGCCCATCAGGTAGTCGGCCTTGCCCAGCGGCACGCCCTGGGCCCGCAGCAGGGCGTAGGCCGTCACCACGTGGAAATAAGCGTTCGGCAGCGAGAACCGCAGCAGGAAGTTGGGCGCGGTGAGCGGGAGTGTGCGGCCCGGCATCTTCAGCTCGATGATCCGCTGGTCGTCGCCGCCGTCGATGGCGGCGCGGTCGATCGACTCGAGGAAGGCGATGGTCTTGGCGACCCGCGCCTGCACGTCCGCCCAGGTCGCTTCGGTGTCGGGCATTTCGGGCGGCGTTACGTTCGCCAGCCGCCCCGCGCCGCCCTTGACGCTGTCGCTGGCCATCTGGATCTGGCGGACCAGCGGACGCATGTCGGGCGCGAGTTGGGCCTCGAGGTAGCTGGTCGGATCGACCCCGCCGGCCATCGCATGCGCCTCGGCCTTCCTCAGGATCGCGGCCAGGTTCCGCATCATGTTGAGGAAGCTGGGGATCGAAGCGTCGTAAAGCGTCAGCGCCACTGGGAACTCCATGGTCAAGATCGGTGGCGTTCAGATGCGCCGCGGCGTCGGACGCGTAAACCGGCCGGCCTCGCGATATTTTCTAACGGCCGCGCATCCCACGGCCCCGCCGCGTGTTCTGGAAGCCATGACCTATGCCACCATGTTGCTCCGCCTGAACCGTTCGATGATGCAGTTGGTCGCCGAGTCCGCCAGCGTCGTGGCCCTGAGGAGCCTCAAGCTGGCCACTGGCGGCGCGGCCGCGGCGGCCGAAGCCGAACGTATGGTGGCCGAGAAGGTGCTGGCCGCAGCCGAGGCCCAGGGCAAGGCCTGGATCGACGTTGTCGGCGGCGCCTCGCACCTGACGCCCCAGCGGACGGTGGCCATGTATCGGCGCAAGGTGCGCGCCAACCGTCGCCGGCTTTCGACCTGACGTCAGGCCGCGGCCTGCTCCGCCCGGGCCAGCGCCGCGTTCAGCGCCGCCAGCTCGCCGTGGATCCGGGTCAGCGCCGCCCGGTCCAGGCCGGAGGACGCCAGCAACGCCGCCGGCACCGCGCAGGCCGGCTGCTCCAGCGCGCGGCCCTGCTCGGTCAGGCGGATGCGCACCACCCGCTCGTCGCGCGGGTCCCGCTCGCGGGTGATCAGCCCCATGGCCTGCAGGCGCTTCAGCAGCGGGGTCAGGGTGTTGGACTCCAGCCCCAGTCGCGCGCCCAACTCGCCCACCGTGCGGCCCGCCCCATCGTCTGCGTCGCCCTCACCTGCGGCCGCCTCCCACAGCGCCACCATGGCCAGGTATTGCGGATAGGTCAGGCCCAGCCGGTCCAGCAGCGGCCGGTAGAGCCGGTTGAAGGCGTGGCCAGCCGAATAGACCGCGAAGCACAAGAAATCGTCCAGCTTCAGGGGCGAGGGCGGAACAGGGGCGACCTTGGACATGGCGTCCATATAAATCGTGCACGATATGATCGCAATGGATTGACATCGTAGTCTCAGATCCACTTATATCGTACACGATTTAATCGCCCATAGGAAACCATTCCATGTCCGTCAACGTCCTCTACCGCACCGCCGCCCGCGCCACCGGGGGCCGCGACGGCGCCGCCGCCACCCTGGACGGCAGCCTCGAGGTCACGCTCGCCACGCCGAAGGAGCTTGGCGGCGCGGGCGGGGCCGGCAACAACCCCGAGCAGCTGTTCGCCGCCGGCTATGCCGCCTGCTTCATCGGGGCCATGAAGTTCGTCGCCAGCCAGGGCGGCCCCAAGGTCCCGGCCGACGCCGCGGTCACCGCCAATGTCGGCATCGGCCCGCGCGCCGAAGGCGGCTTCGGCCTGGAGGTCGCCCTCGACGTCGCGCTCCCCGGCCTCGACCGCGTCGCGGCCGAAGACCTTGTGGCCAAGGCCCACCAGGTCTGCCCCTATTCCAACGCCACCCGCGGCAACGTCGACGTCAAGCTGACCGTCGTCTGATCCGCCGTCCTCCGACTGGCCCCTCCCCCGCGCGGCGGCGCGGGAGGGGGGCGCCACTCCGGGGTCTCGACTATCGACAGGGGGAAGTTTGACATGAAGCAGTATGTCGATCAGCATCCTGATTGCCCGTCGCAGAGGCCCTAGAGGAAGCGTCCAAACAATGAACGACCGCCTTCGAGGGCATGCACTCGTTCAGGGAAAGGCGGCCGCCAAAATTCAATGCCTGGCTCGACGCCGCCCCGTCCAAGGGAGTTTAGCCAGATGAACTACAGCGACCTCCTCTACCGGGTGGAGGACGGCGTCGCCGTCGTCACCCTGAACCGCCCCGATCGGCTGAACGCCTACCGGGCCGAGATGGATCAGGATCTGCGCGCCGCGATGCGGGCGGCCGCGGAGGACGATGCGGTGCGGGTCATCGTGCTCACCGGCGCCGGGCGGGCCTTCTGCGCCGGCGCCGACATGAATCTCCTGCAGGCGCCTGTCGACCCCGCGGCGTCCC
>DASVNS010000237.1:0-1817 GCA_036383735.1 Phenylobacterium sp.
CCTATCTTCGCGCGCCGTTCGTCACCGGCCGGATCAGCCGGGTGCGGGGCCTGCCGGTGAATCTGAACAAGGTCCCGCCGGGCGACCGCTGGGCCTATGACAACGACATCTCGATGTCGGCCATCGGGCTGGGCGTGGCCCTGCTGGCGGCCGTGGTGCTGATCCAGTCCAGCCTGCTGCGCCAGATCTCGGTCATCGCGCCGGAGACCGCGCCGGCCCTGATCTTCACCGAGATCCCCGGCGAGCGCACGGCCGCCTTCGACGCCGAGATCGCCCGCGCGCTGGGACGCACGCCGGGGCGCGACACCTATCTGCGCGCACCGTTCTTCACCGGCCGGATCCTGGCGCTGCGCGGCGTGCCGGTGGACATCGGCAAGATCCCGCCGGGCGCGCGCTGGGCCTATGACAACGACGTCAGCCTGTCGGCCCTGGGTCCCGAGCCGCCGAACGCTGGCGTGTACCAGGGCAAGTGGTGGCCCGCCGACTACGCAGGCCCGCCGCTGGTGGCGGTGTCGCGCGATCCGGCCGAGGGGGGGAACCTGAAGATCGGCGACATGATCACGCTGTCGGTCCTGGGCACGGAGGTCGAGGCCAGGGTCGCCGCGATCCGGCGGGTCGACTTCGGCGGTTTCGGCGCGGGCTTCCCGCTGGTGGTGACGCCCAACGCGCTCGCGGGCGCCAATCCCCGCCACGTGGCCATCGCCAAGGCCAGCCGGGCGGAGGAGAGCCGGATCATCCGCGCGCTAGGGGCCGATTTCCCGGAGGTGAACGTCATCTCGGTCCGCGAGCAGCTGGAAGCCGCCACCGACATGTTCGACCGGGTGGCGCTGGCGGTGCGCGGCGCGGCGGCGGTGGCGTTGATGGCGGCGTTGCTGGTGCTGGCGGGCGCCATCGCGGCGCGGGCGCAGGCGCGGACCCGCGAGGCGGCGACGCTGAAGGTGCTGGGCGCGTCCCGGCTCCAGGTCCTGGCGGCCTATGTGATCGAGTACGGGCTGGTGGGCCTGATCGCCGGCGCCGCCGGGGTCGGTCTGGGCTATGCGGCGGCCTGGCCGGTGGTGGTCAAGGTGTTCGAGGCGACGTGGAGCGTCGATTGGGCCGGCGTCGCCGCGCTGCTCGCCGGGGCCTCGGCCATCGCCGGCGTCGGCGGCCTGCTGGCTTCCTTCCAGGCGCTTTCGAAACGCCCCGCCCCTGCGCTCAGGTCGGAATAACGCCGCCTGCGCAACCGTGTCGCATCGCGCGAGCGCTAAGGTTTTGGCATCCAACCGCAGCGATGCTCGCCCCCTGCCAAGATCGCCTGCGCGGAGTAGCCGAATGACATTCGACGTCACCAAGAAGGACCTGATCGAGTGGGGCTCGGCCAGTCTCGTGTTCCTGTCGGGCGCCATGACCGGCCACTATGCCGCGATCGGCATGACCCCGATCCAGTGGACCGGCGCCGCCGCGGCCGTCCTGGGCTCGGTGACGGTGGCGGTCGCCGTCCGCGTCTGGCCGCCGAAGGCTTCGCCGGTGAAGGCCGAGGACTAGGTCACTCGGCCGGGACGACCGGCACCAGGATCTCGCCGCCGCCGTCCCTGAACTTCTGCGCCATCTCGGCCATGCCGGACTCCACCTCGTTCTGAGCGCGGGCGGCCTCGCGGATGTCCTGGCTGATCTTCATCGAGCAGAACTTCGGGCCGCACATCGAGCAGAAGTGGGCGGTCTTGAACGCCTCCTTGGGCAGGCTCTCGTCGTGGTACTCGCGCGCCGTCTCAGGATCGAGGCCCAGGTTGAACTGGTCCTCCCAGCGGAACTCGAACCGGGCGCGGGAGAGGGCGTCG
>DASVNS010000238.1:0-5547 GCA_036383735.1 Phenylobacterium sp.
GGACGACGGGGAGCGTCGCGCCTGGAAAGGTGGGCGGTCACAAGAAGCGGGTTCTGAGCGGCGAGCACGCCGCGTGGCTGATCGCCCGCTGCCGGCCCGCAGCAGGCGTTCACCATCAGCCAGCTGGTGGCGGAGCTCCTGTCGGAGCGTGGGCTTAAGGTGGATCGTCGGCAGGTGTGGGAGTTCCTCCACGCCGAGAAGCTCAGCTTCAAAAAAAGCCTGTTCGCCAAGGAGCAGGATCGCCCCGACGTCGCCCGCCGGCGTGAGCAGTGGAAGCAGCGCCAGGGGCTGATCGACCCTGGCCGCCTGGTGTTCATCGACGAGACCTGGGCCAAGACCAACATGACGCCGCTGCGCGGCTGGTGTCCCAGGGGTGAGCGGCTGAAGGCCAAGGCCCCGTTCGGCCGATGGAAGACCATGACCTTCATCGCCGCCCTACGTCAGGACCGTATCGACGCGCCCTGTCTTTTCGACGGGCCGATCAACGGCGAGGCCTTCCTCGCCTATGTCCGCACCTTGCTGGTCCCGACCCTCGGAGGAAACACGGGGACACTATATGTAATTGAGTTCCCCGAATTTTGCGTTCTCCATGGCATAATTAAGTATAGTGTCCCCGCGTTTTCACGCGCTCACCGGCCTGGCTTACTGATCTCTACGGGCTCGGCGTACACTTCATCCCCACGTTTCCGCGTGAAGTGAGAGCCAGACTTGCTGATCAAGAGCTGTCGACAGCTGACCCTTGCCCGAGGAAACTCGACGCAGAACTGATCGCTTTCGAAGAAGTACCTCCCGTCCCCGGGCGCTCGCGTTCCCGTCAGCATCCAGGTTCCGTTCACGTGGAAATTCTCGGCTAGGTCAGGGAGGACGGTCCCCGAGCCGCGTCGGCGCAGCGTGCTTCCGCGCAATGCGCCTTCGAGTTCCGAGCTGGCGAGCGTCCGCGCCGAACGCGCCTCGTCGGACGCCCCTGCGGGCGGGCGTCCCCCCGGCAGCGGCACATACCATGGCGGAACTGCTGCATTCGCATCGGGCGCGCTTGGCTGATGGCCGGACGCAGTGGGGATCGGGGTGCAGTCTTCCAGCTGGTTCAGCGCGTAGCCTGCCGTAGTGGGCGTGAGGATCAGGGTGTTGCCGTGCAGCCCCGCTTCAACATAGTCGCGCAGGACCAACTTCGAGGCGCTGACCGAAGCGATCCGGTTCGGCCGCCCACACGCGTCCTCACAGTAGGTGCGTGCCTTGAGGTCGATTGCCAGGCGAAGCTCGAACGGGCGGGTGGACGACCGCCCTCCCTCGAAAACGGCCTCGGAGCCTGTGCAACGCAAGGTCAGTGCGAGTGGAACCGCCGCAGCCCCGGTGGCCGAAAGACCGAGGAGGAGGGCAGCGGCCGACGCCGGCGCCACAGTTTGGACCGCCCAACCAGAGGTTGACGTTCGCACAGTACGAAGTGGTGCAACGGCATGGATGCGCGGTCGGCGCGACAAACCCATCACAGGCAACTGCATCAAACCCACGACGCGACTCCCACCCACGCACGAGAGGAGAACGCCGAAGGGATCAACGTCAAGTAGTGCTTTGGGCGTGGGCCTTCCCGGTCATCTGCCGCCCGCGGCTCTTTGCGGACCATCCGAACTTCGTGTGAGTCACAAACCACCCACCCCCGCCACTCCCACGTCCGAACCTGACGCACCGCACCCCCACACTCCCGCCCGACATGTGGGACGCCCTCGACATCACGGAGGAGGAGGCCCAGGGGCTCGCGGAGATCGCGCGGCATGACCTGGAGCTGGCGCGGGACTTCGCGCGCCGGGCGCTGGCGACGCAGGACAACGACGAGGCCAACCGGCTGGCGCGCAGCTACCAGCGCGCGGCGCGGTCGTATCGCCAGGATTACGGTGACGCTGCACTACTTGGACGTCGCGGAATTATATGCGCCGTTGCCTCAACCGCGACCGCTACGGCGGACCCGTGGCTACGGGATGAGCAACACTCTCCCCACCGCCTGGCGGCTTTCGATGTAGCGATGGGCCTCGGCGGCGTCCTTCAGCGCGAAGGTCCGGTCGACGACCACTTTCAGGCTCCCGTCGGCGACATCCTGGATCATCTGCCGGATAGCGCCCTGGACGCGGTCGGTGGCGATCTCGGCGCCTAGGAACACGCCGCTGAGCGTGCGGTTGCCGCCCATCATCGAGCCCACATCGACTCTCATCGGCTCACGCCCGGCCTGGCCGACCATGGACACCCGGCCGCGGTAGGCGAGTGACAGGATCGACGTCTGCAGGGTGGCGCCGCCGACCGGATCGACGATGACATCGGCCATGTGCTTGCCGGTGAGCCGGGCGACTTCGGTGACCACGTCGTCGCGGCTGTAGTTGATACCGTGGGTGAGGCCGAGCGGCTTCAGCGCCTCCAGCCGCGCTTCCGAGGAGGCGGTCGCCAGCACCATGGACGCCCCGGCCCGGGCGGCGAGCTGGATGGCGGCGATACCGACCCCGGAGGCGCCGGCCTGCACCAGGACAATGTCGTTCTTCTTCATCCGCCCGAACTCGAACAGGCACTCGTGGGCCGTGCCGAAGGGCACCGGGATGGCCGCGGCCAGCTTGACGTCCATGCCCTCGGGGATCACCCAGGCGGTGCGGGCGGCGACTGCGCGCAGTTCGGCGTGGCTGCCGAAGGCGCCGGTGGTCACCGCCTTGTCCCCCACCTTGAAGTTGTCGACCTCAGGGCCGACCTGAACCACTTCTCCGGCGGCCTGGTAGCCCACGATATGCGGCTTGGCGGCGAGTGCGCCATTCAGGCGGTTGAGGGTGTCGCCGCCCTCGATGGACACGGCCTCGACGCGGACGACGATGCCCCTGGGGTGGCACTCGGGATCTGGAACATCCTCGTAGCGCAGGACGTCAGGGCCACCGTTCTCGTAGTAGACCGCCGCCTTCATGATCGCGTTCCCCAAACATCTGTTCGGTTCAACACATCTCACTCGGGGGCCGGGCGCGCAAGACACGCGCCGATGGCCGTCATCGAACGCCGGCGCTACGCCTTCGCCAGCTCGCCCACCACGAACGCGTCCTCGCCGTCGCGGACCAGGCCCTCCAGCACGTCGGGCAGCTCATGGGTGTCGACGATCAGCACCAGGCCCAGGCCGCAATTGAACGTGCGGCGCATCTCGTGTTCGGAGACGCCGCCCGTCTGGGCCAGCCAGTCGAACACCGGGGGCATGGCCCAGGCGTTCCAGTCGAAGCGGGGGACCAGCCCCTCGGCGATGGCGCGCGGCGGGTTCTCGACCAGGCCGCCGCCGGTGATGTGGGCCAGGCCCTTGATCCGGCCGGCCTTCAGATGCGGCAGGACCGTCTTGATGTAGATGCGCGTGGGCTCCAGCAGCCCCTCCGCCAGGGTCTTGCCGTCGGCGAACGGCGCGGGCGCGTCCCACGCCAGGCCGGAACGCTCCACGATCCGCCGGATCAGCGAATAGCCGTTGGAGTGCGGGCCGGACGAGCCGATGCCGATCAGGATGTCGCCTTCCTTCTGGTCGCCCAGGCGCGGCAGCACCTTGTCGCGGTCGACGGCGCCGACGCAGAAGCCGGCCATGTCGTAGTCGCCCTCGGCGTACATGCCCGGCATCTCGGCCGTCTCGCCGCCGACCAGCGCGCAGTTGGCCTGGCGGCAGCCCTCGGCGATGCCGGCGACGACGGAGGCGGCGGCCTCGACGTCGAGCTTGCCGGTCGCATAGTAGTCCAGGAACATCAGCGGCTCGGCGCCCTGGGCCAGCAGGTCGTTGACGCACATGCCCACCAGGTCGATGCCGACCGTGCCGTGCAGGCCGGTCTCGATGGCCACCTTCAGCTTCGTGCCGACGCCGTCGGTGGTGGTGACCAGCAACGGGTCGTCATAGCCCGCGGCCTTGAGGTCGAAGAGGGCGCCGAAACCGCCCAGCGACGGTTCGGAGCCCGACCGGCGAGTCGATTTCGCCAGGGGTTTGATCCGCTCGACGAGCTGATTCCCGGCGTCGATGGACACGCCCGCCTGCGCATAGGTGAGACCGTTTGGCCGTTCGGACATTTACGAACCCGGGCTTGGAGTGCAGAGAGACGCGCTAGCGGACCAGAGTCGTCCGCGCGCGGGGCTATAGCTGATTTATGACGCCTATCACTACCACTGCCGAACTCGCGGCATTCTGCGATAAGATCAAGGGCCAGCCGTTCGTCGCTGTGGACACCGAGTTCATGCGCGAGACCACCTACTGGCCGAAGCTGTGCCTGATCCAGGCTGCGGCCCCGTCCGCCGAGGCGACGATCGATCCGCTGGCCGAGGGGCTCGATCTGGAGCCGTTCCTGGCGATCATGCGGGATGCGTCGATCCTGAAGGTGTTTCACGCCGCCCGGCAGGACGTGGAAATCTTCAACAACCTGCAGGCCATGCCAAGGCCGCTGTTCGACACCCAGGTGGCCGGGATGGCCGCCGGGTATGGCGAGCAGATCGCCTACGACGCCCTGGTGCGCCAGATGCTGAAGATCGAGCTCGACAAGAGTTCGCGGTTCACCGACTGGGCGCGCCGTCCCCTGACCGACAACCAGCTCACCTATGCCCTGGCTGACGTCACCCACCTGGCCAACCTGTTCCCGATGCTGCGCGAGCGGCTGGAGCGCGAGGGGCGGCTCGGCTGGGTGCAGGACGAGATGAACGACCTCACCGACCCGGCCAACTACGACGTCGAGCCGGAGAACGCCTGGAAGCGGCTGCGCCCGCGCCGGCACACCGCGAAATACCTGGCCGTCTACCGCGCCGTCGCCGCCTGGCGCGAACGGACGGCGCAGCTGCGCGATCAGCCGCGCGGCCGGATCCTCAAGGACGAGGCCATCGACGAGGTCGCCACCCAGGCGCCGATCGACGCCGATGGCCTGGACAGGCTGCGCTCGGTTCCCAAGGGGTTCTCGGGCTCGCGGTTCGGTCCGGACCTGATCGCCGCCATCCGCGAGGCGTTGAAGGACCCCGAGGCCTACGCGCCGGTGATCGACAAGGCCCGCCAGCAGGCGTCGCCCGCGGCGGGCGCCGTGGTCGAACTGCTGAAAGTGCTGCTGAAAGCCCGCGCTGAGGAGGCCAACGTCGCCTCCAAGCTGATCGCCACGGTCTCCGACCTGGAGCAGATCGCCAACGACGACGACGCCGACGTCGCCGCCCTCAAGGGCTGGCGGCGCGACGCCTTCGGTGAGGACGCCCTCAGGCTGAAGCGCGGCGAACTGGCCCTGGTGCTGGATGGCGCGCGGGTTCGGGTCGTCGAGGTGCGCAGGGCGCCGCGGGCAGCCGCGGCGAGCTAAACCCGCTTTCTGGGGACAAGCGCAAGCCACGGACGCAGCATCGATTTCGGGGTTCGTTTCGGTGTCGTCCACAGCCTATGCACCGCCGGCGCCGCACATGGCTCACAGGGGCGCTCGGCGGGCTCGTTGCGTATGGGCCAGCGTTGGGAGAACCTGATTCTGCCGATAGGAACTGCGGCGCGGCCGACCGGGCGACCGAGACGCCAAGCGGGCGGGCGGCCCTTCCAGATCGAGTATT
>DASVNS010000239.1:0-4310 GCA_036383735.1 Phenylobacterium sp.
CGAGGGATTGTCCAGGTTGATGGTCGGCGGCGCGATCTGGTCGCGGATCGCCAGGCAGCAGAACGCCGCCTCCAGCGCCCCGGCGGCGCCCAGCAGGTGGCCGGTGGCCGACTTGGTGGAGCTCATGGTGGCCTTCGCCGCGGCGTCGCCCAGCATCCGCTCGACCGCGCCCAGCTCGATCTCGTCGCCCAGCGGCGTCGAGGTGCCATGGGCGTTGATGTAGTCGATCTCCGAGGGCTGGATCTTGGCGTCCTTCAGCGCCGCCTGCATGGCGCGGAAACCGCCCGAGCCGTCTTCCGCCGGCGCGGTGATGTGGTAGGCGTCGCCGGCCAGGCCGTAGCCGATGATCTCGGCGTAGATCTTGGCCCCGCGCGCCTTGGCGTGCTCCAGCTCTTCCAGCATCAGCATGCCGGCGCCCTCGCCCATGACGAAGCCGTCGCGGTCCTTGTCGTAGGGGCGGCTGGCCTTTTCCGGGGCGTCGTTGAAGTTCGTCGACATGGCGCGGCAGGCGATGAAGCCGGCGATGCCCACGGGCACCACGCTGGCCTCGGCCCCGCCGGCCAGCATCACGTCGGCGTCGCCGTACTTGATCAGCCGCGCCGCGTCGCCGATGGCGTGGGCGCCGGTGGCGCAGGCCGTCACCACCGCGTGGTTGGGACCCTTGAATCCGTAGCGGATCGAGACCTGGCCCGAGACCAGGTTGATCAGCGCCGAGGGGATGAAGAAGGGGCTGACCCGGCGGGGGCCCTTCTCGTGCAGCTCGATGGCCGTCGAGGCGATGGTGCCCAGGCCGCCGATGCCCGAGCCGATGATCACCCCGGTGCGCTCGCGGCTCTCCTCGTCCTCGGGCTGCCAGCCCGAATCACGCACCGCCTCGTCGGCGGCCGCGATGCCGTAGAGGATGAAGTCGTCGACCCGCCGCCGGTCCTTGGGCGACAGGGTCTTGTCGGGGTCGAACGAGCCCTCGACGTCGGGGCCGCCGCCGCCGCGGCCATCGACCCGTGGCACTTCGCAGGCCACTTTACAGGCGTAATCCGAGACATCGAACGCCGTGATGTTCCCGGCCCCGGACTTGCCCTCCAGGATCTTCTTCCAAGTCAGCTCGGCGCCTTGCCCCAGCGGGGAAAGGAGCCCGATGCCGGTGACGACGACTCGACGCATGGCCTTGACCTCAGAAACGAAACCGCCGCGCCATCGGGTCTCACCCAGCGACGCGGCGGCTCTTTGATTCCAGGAATTTCGTCCGGAGGCGCTTAGCCGCCCAGCCGCTCTTGGATGAACTTCACGGCGTCGCCGACGGTCTGGATATGCTCCGCCGCGTCGTCCGGAATCTCGACATCGAACTCTTCCTCGAAGGCCATGACCAGCTCGACGTTGTCGAGGCTGTCGGCGCCAAGGTCATCGATGAAGGAAGCCTTCTCGGTGACCTTCTCGGGGTCGGCATCGAGGTGCTCAATCACTATTTTACGGACGCGTTCGAGAACGTCGGACATTTGGGTAGGTCCCTCAGGGCTTAGTCAGTGCTTGCATCGACGACGGGGACCGCGAAGTCAACCGTCGCCTTGGTGATCGAATTCGGGCGCCGGTTAGCATGTTCCGGACGCCGCGCGATAGTCAGATCATGGCCATGCCGCCGTTGACGTGCAGGGTCTGGCCAGTGACGTAGCCGGCCTCGTCCGACGCCAGATAGGCGCAGGCGGCCGCCACGTCACCCCCCGAGCCCAACCGGCCCGTGGGAATCGTCGCGAGTATGCCCGTCTTCTGCTGCGCGTTCAGCGCGTCGGTCATCGGGCTCTCGATGAAGCCCGGCGCCACGCAGTTCACAGTGATTCCCCGGGTCGCCACTTCCTGGGCCAACGCCTTTGAAAAGCCGATCATGCCGGCCTTGGAGGCTGCGTAGTTCGCCTGGCCAGGGTTGCCCATGACGCCGACCACCGAGGTGATGCCGACGATGCGGCCGAAGCGGCGCTTCATCATCCCGCGCATGGCCGCCCGGCTAAGGCGGAAATAGCTCTCCAGGTTGACCTTCAGGACCGTTTCCCAGTCCTCGTCCTTCATTCGCATGAGCAGGCCGTCCTTGGTGATGCCCGCATTGGCCACCAGGATATCGAGGGGCTGGCCCGCGACGGTCTCGGCGGCCTCGATCAAGCCATCCACGGCCGCCGAATCGGCGAGGTTGGCCGCGGCGACGGAAACGCGCCCGCCCAGCGACCCGGCGAGTTCCTGCAAGACCGCCTCACGGGTGCCCGAAAGGACAACGTGCGCGCCCTGAGCATGCAGGGTCCTGGCGATCTCGGCGCCGATACCGCCCGTGGCCCCGGTGACGAGGGCAGTCTTGCCGGTCAGGTCGAACATGGCGTCTCTCACAGCGACTTGGCGAAAGCTTCGAGGTCGGCGGGGGTGTTCAGCGGCGAGGCTTCGGAATCCGGCGCGATGCGCTTGGCCATGCCCGACAGAACCTTGCCGGCGCCCGCCTCGGCGAAGCGCGTGACGCCACCGGTCTGCGCCATCCAGATCATGCTTTCGCGCCAGCGCACGCGACCGGTGACCTGCTCCACCAGCATCCGCCGGATGGCCTCCGGGTCGTTGGTCGGGGTCGCGACGACATTGGCTACGAGCGGCGCGCGCGGGGTGAGAATGGTTGCGGACGCCAGCGCCTCCGCCATCTCGTCGGCGGCCGGCTGCATCAGCGGGCAGTGGAAGGGCGCCGAGACGTTCAGCGGGATCGCCCGCGCGCCCAGCTCCTTGGCCTTTTCGATGGCCTTGTCGACGGCGGCCTTCTCGCCGGAGATCACGACGTTTCCGTTGTTGTTGTCGTTGGCGACGACGCAGACGCCAGCCTCGGAGCCGGCCTTCGCCGCCGCTTCCGCCAAGGCCAGGTCGGTCTTGGGGCCGATCAGCGAGGCCATCGCGCCCTCGCCCACCGGCACGGCCCGTTGCATGGCTTGGCCACGGAGCTTCAAGAGGCGCGCGGTGTCCGACAGGCTGATCGCGCCCGCCGCGGCCAGGGCCGAATACTCGCCCAGGCTATGGCCCGCGACGAACGCGGCCTTTTCGACGCCGAGGCCGAATTCCTTCTCCAGAGTCCGCATGACCGCGACGCTCACGGCCATCAGCGCCGGCTGCGCATTTTCCGTGAGCGTGAGCTGATCTTCCGGCCCATCCCTCATAAGCGCCGACAGCTTCTGCTTCAGCGCCTCATCGACTTCCTGGAATACCTCGCGCGCCGACGCGAAGGCCTCCATCAATTCCTGGCCCATGCCGACGGCTTGGCTGCCTTGTCCAGGGAATAGAAAGGCGAGGGTCATGGCGACGCCGCTCCTTATTGATTCTGAGGCGCGAGGGTTAGGGGATAGAACTGCCAAGAACAAGGAAGACCAAGCGGGAGGTCACCCATTGAGAGCTGTCATTCGACGCGACAAGCGTCTGATCTGCGACGAGGTCGCAGATCTGAAACCCGGCGCCGGCCAGGTGCTGGTCAAGACCCTGGCCTGCGGGATTTGCGGCTCGGACCTGCACGCGCTGCACCACATGGAGCACATGGTTGAAATGTCGCGGCGCGCCGGCGCGCCCGACAGCGGCTTCGATCCGAGAGCCGACATGGTTTTCGGGCATGAGTTCTGCGCCGAGATTCTCGACCACGGCCCGGGTTCGGCCAAGACCCTGAAGGCCGGAACGCGTGTGGTCAGCGTGCCGATGACCATGCACCAGGGCGAGATCGAGCCGCTGGGTTTCTCGAATCGTCTGCCGGGCGGCTTCGCCCAGCAGATGCTGCTCACGGAGGCGCTGGTGCTGGAGGTCCCAAACGGCCTGCCCACCGAAAAGGCGGCGCTGACCGAGCCCTTCGCGGTCGGCGCTCACGCCGTCGCCAAGGCCAAGCTGGAGCCGAAGTCCACGTCGCTGGTGGTCGGCTGCGGCCCGGTCGGGCTGGCGGTGATTGCGGCGCTGAAGGCGCGAGGGCATGGCCCGGTGATCGCCGCCGATTTCTCGCCTCGCCGCCGCGCCGCCGCCGAGAAGCTGGGCGCGGACATCGTCGTCGATCCAGCTGTCGAGAACCCGCATGAACGCTGGGAAACGCTAGGCGTCCCGAGGACGCGGGCCGCCCAGACCATGATGCAGATGATGGGTAAACCCCTGGCCCAACCGGTCATTTTCGAATGCGTTGGGCGCCCCGGCGTGCTGCAGGCCCTGATCGACGCCGCGCCGGTGGGCGCCCAGATCGTCGTGGCCGGCGTCTGCATGGAAACCGACAAGATCGAGCCGTCCATCGCCGTCGCCAAGGAGATCGAGCTCACCTTCGTATTCTACTA
>DASVNS010000240.1:0-75083 GCA_036383735.1 Phenylobacterium sp.
CAGCCCGAGACCGAGCTCTTCCGCATCGCCGATCCGCGCCTGATTCAGGTCGAGGCGTCGGTGAGCGGCCTTGACGCCCCCCGGATCGCGCCGGGGGACCGCGCGGTCGTTGAGACGTCCGATGGCCGCACCATCGAGGGCCGCGTCCGCTCCATCACTCCGGGGTTGGATCAGGAAACCCGCACCGCCACCGCCGTCTTGGACGTGCCGCCGGCGGGCTTGCAGCCGGGCCAATCGGTTCGCGCCCGGATCATGCCGCGGGCGGCGAGCGCCTCCACCACGATCGTGGTGCCCGACGAGGCGATCCAAACGTTCGAAGGCCGCGATGTGGTGTTCGTGCGCACCGACAAGGGCTTCCAGGCCCAAACGGTGACCGTGGGCCAACGCAGCGCCGGGCGCGCCGAGATCGTCAGCGGCCTCAGACCCGGCCAGGCCATCGCCGCGCGCAACGCCTTCCTACTCAAGGCCGAGCTCGGCAAGGGCGAAGAAGGCGAGGAGCACTAAGCCATGATCGCAGGTCTCATGGCCCTTTCCGTCCGGGCGCGCTGGGCGGTCGTCTTCTTCATCGCCATCGTCTCGGCCGTCGGTGTCTGGCAACTGACCCGGCTGCCAATCGACGCGGTGCCCGACATCACCAATAAGCAGGTGCAGATCAACACGGTCGATCCGGGGCTCTCGCCCATTGAGATCGAGAAGCGGGTCACCTTCCCCGTGGAAACGGCGATGGCCGGGATCCCGGGGCTGGAAAGCACGCGATCGGTCTCGCGCAACGGCTTCTCCCAGGTCACCGTGGTCTTCGAGGAGAACGTCGACCTCTACTTCGCGCGCCAGCAGGTGAGCGAGCGGATCGCCCAGGCCCAGGACAGCCTACCGGAGGGCGTGCAGCCGCAGATCGGACCCGTCACCACGGGGCTCGGCGAAGTCTTCATGTACACGGTCGACTATGCCAACCCGGGCGGCAAGGGCGCGACCATTCGCAACGGCCAGCCTGGCTGGCAATCGGACGGCAGCTTCCTGACGCCGGAGGGCGAACGCCTGACGGACGAGGTGTCGCGCGCCGCCTACCTGCGCACGGTGCAGGACTGGATCATCGGCCCGCAGCTGCGCACCGTTCAGGGGGTGGCCGGCGTCGACTCCATCGGCGGGTTCGAAAAGCAGTACGTCGTCGAGCCGGACCCGGTGAAGCTCAGCGCCTATGGCGTATCCTTCTCCGAGCTCGCCAAGAGCCTGGAAGCGGCCAATCTCTCCGTCGGCGCCAACTTCCTCGAACGCGCCGGCGAAGCCTATCTCGTCCGCGCCGACGCTCGAATCCGTTCGGCCAACGAGATCGCCGATGCGGTGATCGCCACCCGCGGCGGTGTCCCGGTCCGCGTCCGCGACGTGGCCACGGTCCGCCTCGGCGGCGAACTTCGAACGGGCGCGGCGAGCATGAACGGCCACGAGGTGGTCGTCGGCACGGCTTTGATGCTGATCGGGGAGAACAGCCGCACCGTCGCCAAGGCCGTGGGCGAGCGTTTGACGACGATCGAGAAGTCCCTCCCGGTCGGAGTCAAGGTGACCCCGACCCTCGACCGCTCGAAGCTGGTCAACGCCACGATCGCCACCGTGCAGCGCAACCTGTTCGAAGGCGCCGTGCTGGTCGCCGTCGCGCTGTTCCTGTTGCTGGGCAACGTCCGCGCCGCGCTCATCGCCGTGCTGATCATCCCGATCTCGTTCCTGATGACCGCCATCGGCATGAACACGCTGCGAGTCTCGGGCAATCTCATGAGCCTCGGCGCCCTCGACTTCGGCCTGATCGTCGACGGGGCGGTGATCATCATCGAGAACTGCCTGCGACGTCTGGCCGAGCGACAGCACCACGAGGGCCGCCTGCTGAACCTGCGCGAGCGGCTCGAGGAGACCATGCTGGCCTCGCAGGAGATGATCCGCCCGACGGTCTACGGCCAAGCGATCATCTTCCTGGTGTTCGCCCCGCTGCTCACCTTCACCGGCGTGGAGGGCAAGACCTTCTCGCCGATGGCCATCACCCTGATGTTGGCCCTGGCGGCCGCGTTCATCCTCTCCCTGACCTTCGTTCCGGCGATGGTGGCGCTCCTGATCCGCGGCAAGGTGGCGGAGAAGGAGGTCTGGGCGATCGCCAAGATCAAGCAGCGCTATGAACCGGTGCTGCAACGCGCAGTCGCCCGGCCCTGGCCGTTCATTGCGGCGGCGATCGGCGTTTTCGCGCTGTCGGGCGTGGTGTTCACCTTCCTCGGGCAGGAGTTCATCCCGCAGCTCGACGAGAAGAACCTCGCGCTGGCCTCGTCACGCGTCCCCTCCACCTCCCTGGAGCAGTCCTTGCAGATGCAACGGCGGGTGGAGGCTGCGATCTCCACCCTGCCGGAGGTCGATTATATGTTCTCCAAGACCGGGACCGCGGAAGTCGCCACCGACCCGATGCCGCCGAACATCTCAGACGGCTTCGTCATCCTCAAACCCCAGAAGGATTGGCCTGACGGCGTCGAAACCAAGGAAGACGTCATCGAGCGGATCGAGGCCAAGACCAAGCCGCTCATCGGCCAGAACTACGAGCTCAGCCAGCCCATCGAGCTTCGATTCAACGAGCTGATCGGCGGCGTACGTGGGGACGTCGCGGTGAAGATCTATGGTGACGACCTGGACAAGATGAGCGCCACCGGCGCCCGCATCGCGGCGGCCCTGCAGTCCACCCCCGGCGCGGCTGACGTGAAGGTGGAGCAGGTGAGCGGCGCGCCGACACTGGACGTCAGGTTCGATCGAGCCGCCATCGGACGCTACGGCCTGACAGTGGAGGAGGTGGCCGACACGGTCGCCTCGGCCATGGCGGGTCGGGAGGCCGGGCTGCTGTTCGAAGGCGATCGGCGTTTCGACGTCGTGGTTCGCGTGCCCCAGACCACGCGCAATGACCTGGACGCCCTTGGCGCCCTGCCGGTCATGTTGCCGGAGGAGTCCGGTCATCCCCGGGGGTCCGTGCCGCTCCGGCAACTGGCGCAGTTCCGCTACACCGACGGGCTCAACCAGGTCAGCCGCGAGAACGGCAAGCGCCGCGTCGTCGTCCAGGCCAATGTCCGCGGACGCGACGTCGGATCGTTCGTCACCGAGGCGATGCCGAAGGTCGAGGCCGTGGCCCTGCCGCCGGGCGCCTTCATCGAATGGGGCGGTCAGTTCCAGAACCTGCAGGCCGCCTCCCAGCGTCTGGCCATCGTGGTGCCGATCTGCTTCCTGGCCATCTTTGCGCTGCTGTACCTGGGCCTCGGCGGGTTTGCGCCGGCGGTCGCCGTGTTCACAGCAGTGCCCCTCGGACTGGCGGGCGGCGTGTTCACCTTGGCGCTGACCGGGATCAACTTCTCGGTCTCGGCCGCGGTCGGCTTCATCGTCCTGGCCGGCGTCGCCGTCCTGAACGGGCTCGTCGTGATGAGCGCGATCCGCCAGCGCCTGGAGGACGGCATGGCGCTCGCCCAGGCGATCACCGACGGCATGATGGAGAAGGTGCGCCCCGTAGTCATGACCGGCCTGGTGCCGGCCATCGGCTTCATTCCGATGGCGCTCGCTCACGGAACCGGGGCCGAGGTGCAGAAGCCGCTCGCCATGGTGGTCATCGGCGGCCTGATCACCTCGACGGCGCTCACCCTGCTGGTGCTGCCCGCCATCAGCCAAGTCGTGCTGGGTCTCGCTGCACGTCGGCGACCGCGAGGGGAGGCCACACCCGACCTCGCCCCCGCCGAATAGGACACCGGGCGGCCGGACGCGTCACCCGCGCCTGGCCGCCTCCCACTTGAGGAGAACCCGCCATGAGCGGAAAGACCAAGCTCTTGAGAATCTACACCGACGAAGCGGCCTACTTCGGCGATCGCAAGGTCTTCGACGTGATCGCCACTCGGGCCCGCGACGCCAAGCTGGCCGGCGCCACCGTCTTGATGGCCCTGATCGGCTTTGGGCGCTCGGCCCATCTGCACACCCGCCACGTGCTCGACGACGATCAGTCGGTGATCATCGAGATCGTGGACGAGGAATCGCGGCTGCGCGCGTTCGTGGCGTCCCTCGCCGATATTCCGGACGTCGGCCTTGTCACCTTGGAAGCGATCGAGGTGCTCGCCCTGCCTAAAACGGGCCCCAGCCCGCAGCCGTAGGGGGCGCCTGGCGGCGAATGCACCAGCCCCATGTCGGGCCAGGCGCGGAAGCCGCCCCGAGACCTGAAGCGTTGAACGGGCTGCAGCGCAGCCGTCGGTGTTCGGAGGAAACCATGGGCGCAGGCCACGATCATGTTCACGGCGCGAACGTCAACGCTCGCAGGCTGACCATTGCGCTGGCCCTGACCAGCACCTTCCTCATCGCCGAAGTGGTGGCGGGCTTCGCCTTCAACAGCTTGGCGCTGCTCTCCGACGCCGCGCACATGTTTACGGACGTGGCCGCCCTGGCCATCGCCTTGGCCGCTATCCGCATCGGGGCCCGTGCGGCCGACGAGCGCCGCACGTTCGGCTACCGCCGCTTCGAGGTGCTCGCGGCGGCGTTCAACGCCGTCCTGCTGTTCGGCGTGGCCCTCTACGTGCTGGTCGAGGGGGTGCAGCGCATCCGGGAGCCCGAGACGGTCGAGTCGACGGGCATGCTCGTCGTCGCCGCGCTCGGACTGGCGATTAACCTCATATCCATGCGCCTGTTGTCGGCGGGCAAAGATGAGAGCCTGAACGTCAAGGGCGCCTATCTTGAGGTTTGGGCGGACATGTTGGGCTCGCTAGGCGTGCTCGGCGGGGCCGTGGTGATCCGCTTCACCGGCTGGGCGTGGGTCGACCCGGTCGTCGCCATCGCGATCGGATTGTGGGTGCTGCCCCGCACCTGGATCCTGCTTCGCGACAGCACCAACATCCTGCTGGAAAGCGCACCTCGCGGCATGGTGCTGGCCGAAATCCGTAAAGCCATCGCCGAAATCGTAGGTGTCGCCAGCGTGCACGATCTGCACGTCTGGGTGTCGGGCGCCGATCAGGCCAGCGCCTCGGTTCACGTCGTGCTGGAAAGCGCCGCCGACGCTGATCGCGTCCGCCAAGCCGTCGCCGCCCGTCTCCGCGACGATTACAAGCTCGAGCACGTCACCATTCAGACCGAGGGCGATGGCTCCGAACCCTGCGATGGGATGCACCCATGACCCCCTGGACCTTGCTTAGCCCCTGTCTTGCAGCCTCGGCGCTTTTCGCTGCGCTGCTGCTAGCGGCCTGCACCGCATATGGCGGAAAGATCCTGCAGCCGGTCGCAGCCGATCTTGTGCAGTCGGCGGGCTTTGAAATCCGCGGGCCGGACGCGGTCGTCGAGCCGGCCGGATTGCGCTTTCACGGCTGGATCTGCCGCGGCAACGCCTATGCTCGGGCCCCCTCGGCGATCCGCCTGGAACGCCTCGGTGCGTCGGGCAGCGTCGTTGACGTCGTCGAGCACAGGGTGAGGACGCCGGCGCGCCAGCGTGGCTGCTCCATCTATGACATCCCGACCGATTGGAACCTTGGTGGCGGCGAAACGGTCCGTCTCTGCGCCGCCGGAACCGGCCGATCCTGCGCCTCAGGGAGGCCATGAGCAGTGCCGGGTTTCCACGCCGAGGCGCATATCGCCGCGCCGCCGGAGCGCGTTTGGGCGCTGCTGATCCATTTCGAGGACTATCCCTCGTGGACACGCGCCCTGGCGCTGTCCGGCAAGCCCGAGGCGAATGCCGCCATCGACTATGTCGTTCCGTTCGCGCGACCGGCCGGACCGATACGCCGGCTCTCGCTCCCCTGCGAGATTACGCACCTGGCTCCGGGGCGACGCCTGGCTTTGACCTTCGGCTGGGCCGGCATCGTGCGCTACGAGCTCAGCTTCGAGCTGGAGCGCGACGGCGACGGCAGCCGCCTGCGCCATGGAATAGAGGCGCAGGGATTGCTCGGCCGAATGATCGGGGGGCGGCTGCAACGCCTGTTGAAACGTCCGTTCGAGACCTTCGTCAACGACGCGCGCCGGCGACTGGAAGGCCCGGGGCCGACGAAGCCGAAACCGAAGCTCTCGCGGGCCGGCAAGTCCCGAGTGCCGCGAAATCTACCGCCGCCCAAGAGGGCCCGCCACCGGTAAGCCTGCATCGCTCGTCTCGACTTCGCTCGATCGGAAGGGGATCGCGGTCTTGCGCCGGCTGGTCAACAATCGGGTGAATCGAGGTCTTGATCCTCTAGCCGCTGGAGGTGGCAGGGTGGGCGCATACGGAAGGAGGTTGGTGATGCCTCACAGGACCCTCTGCTGGACGCTCAGCTTGGCCGTGCTGGCGGTCGACCAGTCGACCAAGCTGCTGGCGCGCACTCATCTGGCGGACCCGATCGCGCTTGGACCGCTGATGAACCTGCGGCTTGGCTTCAACACCGGCGTCACCTTCGGGCTCTTCGCCGGCGCGGGCGAGCTGGGCCGATGGATTTTGCTCGCTGGCACAGCCGCCGTGGCGCTGTGGCTGTCGGTCTGGATGTGGCGTGAGGCCCGCCTGTCGATCGCCGCACCGCTTGCTCTCATCGTTGGCGGTGCGCTGGGCAACATCCTCGATCGGCTCCGGAGGGGGGCGGTCACCGACTTCATCGACGCCCACATCGGCTCTATGCATTGGCCGACGTTCAACTTGGCCGACTCCGCCATCGTGTTCGGAGTCGGGTGGCTGGTCCTCGCCTCGCTCCGCCGCGGCCCGCCGGAGGGACGAAACAACACGGCAAAGGTTGGAAGCCGCCGGCGCGCCGGGACCCACACGTGAGCGCCACCGACCGAAAGGCGCCCCACGACACCGCCCGCGCCCTCGTGGCGAACCCGCCACCGATGCCCGGGCAAGCGATCGACACCGGGTGGGCCGGCGCGCTGGAGCTGGGATCAACCTGGGCACTCTGGCGCGGGGCGGTCGGCGACGCCGCCCTCCACCGCCATTTCGCCGCCCAGGCCGTGCTGAGCGCGGAGCCGCTCGAGGTGTTTGATGCGGACGGGCGGGCCGTTTCCGCCCGCTGCCTTCTGATCGACCCGCTGACCCCTCATCGCTTGGCGCCTGCGCCGTCGGCCGAGCTGATCTTCCTGGAGCCTTCGCGGTACGTGGCCCGCGAGCTGGAGGCGCAGCTGCGGCGGCTCCGGGAGGTGCCCTCCCTCGCATTGCTGAGGGGCGGATCAGGCGATGGCTTCTGGACGGCATGGCTATCGTCGGCCGATCGCGCGCCCAAGCCGCTGGACCCTCGCATCGAGGCGGCGCTGCGTCTGCTCGAGGATGATCTCTCAGAGGGCCCAACGCCGCTGAGGCGGGCGGCCAGCGTCGCGGGCTTGTCTCCCGAGCGCTTCCGCCACCGCTTCGCAGACGAGGTCGGCTTGCCTTATCGGCGCTTCCTCCTCTGGCGCCGGCTTCGTTTGGCCGCCCAGCATCTCGCCGGCGGCCGCGACGTCACAGCGGCCGCGCATGCAGCGGGTTTCGCGGATGCCGCGCACCTGGCGCGCACTCTCAAGGCCACCTTTGGGGTGACCGCCAGCCAGCTCAATCTCAGGTCCTCCAGCGCCACCTAGCCCGTCAGGCCAACGGCGTCAGCCGGCTCGACTTCGAAACGGCGCGGCCAGTTGGGCGAGATAGCCGGTCGGGTAGTTCGGCTCATCGCCGACGCCGATATCGTCGGAGCTGAGGCGTTTGTCGGGATCGTAATAGGCCGTGCGCAGAAGATGGTCCCAGAGACAGGTGAACAGTCCGAAGTTCACGTCACCGACGCCGGGCCACTTCTGGTGATGAAAGCGGTGCACGGGCGCCCAGGCCATCACGTAGCGCAACGGCCCGAGGCGCATATCCACGTTGGCGTGCTGCAGCAGGAGCTGGATCGCGACCGAGAATCCTAAAAGGACGCCGACCTCAAGCGGCATGCCCATCAGGATCAGAGGCGTGGTCCCGGCAAGCGTCTCGACGGCCTGGTGCACAGGGTGCTTCATCAGCCCGTTGAAGCCGTACATCCGTTTCACCGAATGGTGGACGGCGTGGAATCGCCAAAGCCATAGGATCTTGTGGCTGAAGTAATGGCAAAGGGTGATCCCGAGATCCGCCACGAGGATCGCCAGCACGACCTGGGCCCATAGCGGCCAACCGCCCGGCCAGAGGCCCGAGGCCGGCGACAACAGGGTCAGCACAGGGATGAGCGCGGCGCCAGCATACACGCTGGCTTCGTTGACCAACGCGTGCAGGACGTCGCGGAGACTGTCGCCGCGGGGTCTGTTCCAGGTTGGTTCGTAAGGAATGAGCCGTTCCACGAGAAAGGAGACGGCGATGGCGGCGCCCAGCAGCGGCCCGAGCCACGCCAGGGATTGGCCGCTCGTGACGAGGGCCAGGGCCGCGCCGATGAACCCCAACATGAACACCGGGGCGTACGCTGCCCTCAAAACCCAAAGCATGAAAGCTCCCTCGCCCTGCCGGAGAAGGAAGCTACGCGATCACCCGAGCTCCGGCTTGAACGGAGCGGCTGCCGCAGGCGGCCTCCGAATAGCCGCTCCGTTCAAGCCGGGGTCTGAGGCAACGTCCCCTAGACCCGAGCCGCGGCCTGGGCACGGCGGCCCGCCGCCCAGAACCCGACCACGACCGCCGTCAGCGTCAGGAGCTGGGCCACGAGCCCTTCCCAGGTCGGGAACACGCCGAGGACCTCGATGCGGGGCAGGGCGGCTAGGGGCCGCACGTCCAGCATCCCCGCCTCCTGCAGCCCGGCCACGCCCTTGCCTGCGAGCACGATCGCGAGCACGGCGATGAGGATCGAGCTGTAGGAGAAGAATTGCGCGATGGGCAGGCGCTTGCTGTAGCTGAGCAGCGCCCAGGCGATCACCGCCAGGCAGATCAAGGCCAGCGCGGCGCCCGACAGCATGGCCACCAGTCCCCCCTGGCTCCAGAGCGCGGCGTAGAAGAGGATGGTCTCAAAGACCTCCCGATAGACCACGATGAAGGCCAGGAGGAACAGGAACCAGGCCGAGCGCTTCGAAAGCGCCGCCGAGAGCTTGTCGCGGATGTAGACCTGCCACGCGCCGGCCTGGGCCTTGCCGTGCATCCAGACGCCGACGGAGATCAGCACGACCGCTGAGACCAGCGAGCCCACCCCCTCGGTGAGTTCACGGCTCGCGCCACTGATGGAGATCAGGTAGGTGGCGGCCGCCCAGGTGAGGCCGCCACCGACCAAGGCCGCCACCCACCCGGCGTGGACGTACGGCAGCACGTCCTGCCGTTCGGCCTTGCGCAGGAAGGCGATCATCGCGATCACGATCAGCAGGGCCTCGACGCCTTCGCGCAGGAGGATGGTGAACGCCCCCAAGAAGGTGGAGACGGCGCTGGCCTGCTCTGGCGCCAGCGCACGGGCGGATTCATCGAACAGGGCCTCGAGCCCACGGACACGCGCGGCCACCTCGGCGGGCGGCGCGCCCCGGTTAAGGCTCGCCCGCAACTCGCCCATGGCGCCCTCGACCCTGGCCATCAGCGCGCCGTCGCGCGCCCGTAGCAGAGGCTCCACGGGCTCAAAACCGTCGAGATAGGCCGATAGGGCCAGCTCCTCGGCGCGCTTGCGCTCGCCGGCCTGGTAGGCGGCCAGGCTCTCGGCGAGTTTGCGGCGCGCCACCTCCAGTCCTCCGGGCGACGAGGTCTTGAGGGTTTCGGGGTGGCGCCGCAGATAGGCCATCAGCTGAGTCGCCTGCGGTTCGCCCACCGTGGCGGCCAGCGCGGCGGGGGTGGTCTGAGTCAGGACCTGCAGGTCGGGGACGCTGGCCCGCAGATCGGCGCGGCCGCGCCAGGCCTGCTCGCCGGCGCGTTGGGCGTCCGGCGAATAGGCGAGGCTCCCCACATAGAAGGCGAGCGCCCAGCGGTCCTCGGACGACAGATGGGCGAAGCTCGCCATCGCCGTGCCGTCGAGACCCTGACCGATCACTTGGTACAGCCCGAAAAGGCTGCGCTCCTTGGCCCGAGCGATGTCGGTGAAGGCGATTGGCGGCGGGTCCAGCCTCTCGGCGCCGGGGCCGTCGCCGCGGCCGCTCACCCCATGACAGGAGGCGCATTGTTCGGCGTACAGCGCCGCGCCCCTCGTCAGGTCCGGCGCCTGACGTGGCGCAAGCGGCACGGGGTAGGTCTTCAGCAGGTCGCTCGCCAAGCTACGGGCCTGGAGCGCCACGGCGGCGGGATCCGCTCTGCGGTCCACTGCGACGGCGAGCGCGGCGGCTTCGGAGAGGAGCTGCGGCTTGGCTGAACTCGGCGGTAAGGCGGCGATCCGGCTGCGCACGGAGGCGGAGAACTCGCGCATCTCGGCGTACTCGGCGTCGCTGATGATCCGACCGCCGGAGACTGCGCCCGCGTAGTCCACGGCGATGTAGTCGAGGAGGCGCCACGCCACTTCTGCTGAGGGACCCGCCTCCTGCGCTCTGGCGGTGAGGGGAAGTTGGGCGGCCATGACGAGGGCGACCGCAAGGAAGAGGCGAGCGAGCGCCGGCATTGAAGCGTCCTGAGTGCGAGTGAGAATACGTCTCAACAAGCAGAATACATGCTCAAGCCACTAGAGGATCAAGAGCTCCCCCTCCGAACATACGAAAAACGCGTCGCAACGGCTTGATCCTCTAGCCGCTAGAGCAAGTAGGGTGGCGAGATCAGGAGGACTTCGCATGTCGAGCACGACAGCGGCCGCCGAGACGCTCCGTTACCGGGTCACCGGCATGGACTGTTCGAGCTGTGCCGAGAAAATCCAATCCGCGGTCGCCAAGCTGCCCGGCGTGGAAGAGGCGCGGGTGTCCATCGCATCGTCGATGATGACCTTAAAGGTCGACGACGCGGCAAGACGGACGCCCGCGGTCGAAGCGACGGTGACGGAGCTCGGCTACCATCTCGACCGCGAAGGAAGTCCGGCTAAGGCCGACGACGATGAACTTCCGAAGGACCTCAGCCACATCACGCCGGCCTATCGGCGGGCGCTATGGATCGTGGTGCTGATCAACGTCGGCTACGGTTTGGTGGAGATCGTCGCCGGCTTCGTCGCACGCTCCCAGGCGCTGAAAGCCGACGCCCTCGACTTCATGGGCGACGGGCTGATCACGTTCTTGGGTCTGCTGGCGATCGGCTGGTCGCTCGTCTGGCGCGCGCGCTCGGCGCTGATCCAAGGTCTCTTCCTCGCGGCGCTCGGCGTCGGGGTGCTGCTGAACACGGCCTACCGCGTCCTCGTGCTGAACCAGCCGGAAGCCGAGCTCATGGGCGCGTTCGGTATGATCGCGCTCGTGGCCAACGTGGCCGCGGCGCTCGTCCTGATCCCGCACCGCGCCGGAGACGCCAATGTCCGCGCGGTCTGGCTCTTCTCGCGTAACGACGCCCTAGGCAACGTGGCGGTCGTGATCGCCGCCGGCTTGGTGTTCTGGACCAAGACCGCTTGGCCGGATCTCGTGGTGGCCGTGATTATTTCGGGGCTCTTCCTGCAGTCCGCCTGGTCGATCATTCGCGACGCCCGCACCGACCTGCGGGAGGCGCGGTCGCTGAGCCCCGCGTGAACGTCGGATGAGACGGCTTCCGCCACCCTCGGCGCGTGGCGCGGCGCCAAACGGCCCGCCACCGATTTTGCCCGCCTTGCAGCAGGCGGTCGCGCATGCGAACGCCGGCCGATGGACCGAGGCCGAGCAATGCGCCCGAAGGGTGCTTGCGGCCAAGCCGTTGGACCCCTCAGCGCTGAATGTCCTCGGCACGGTCGCCATGAACACAGGTCGCTCGGCCGAGGCGATCGGGTGGTTTCAACAGGCCGCGGGCGGCCAGGCGAAGAACCCGTTCATCCAATTCAATCTGGGCGAAGCCCATCGCCGGCTGCAGGCCTATGAAATCGCGGCGAAGTTCTTCCAGCGCGCTGCGGCGCTGAAGATCGACTTTGCGGACGCTTACGCGTCGGCTGGCGACGCTTACCGTTTGATGGGGCAGGGGACGGATGCCGAGCGCTGCTACCGCGCCGCCTTGAAACGGGCGCCGGCAATGCTCGCCGCGCTTAACGGTCTGGGCCTCTTACGCCTGCAGCACGGCGACGCCGCCGCGGCTGCGGAGCGCTTCGAAGCCGGCTGCAAGGCGGCGCCGGCGGGCCATCCCCTGCGTCCGATCCTGCTCGCGAACCTCGGCCTGGCGCGCCTGCAACTCGGCTACGGCCCGGACGGGCTGGCCCTGCTCGCGCAGGCTGTGGAGGCCGGGCCCCAGGACGGCGACGCCTGGCGGCGCCTGGCCGGCGCGCTGCGCCACACCCGCGTGGCGCCCACGACAACCGGCTTCAGGGACATCCTGCTGCAGCTGTTCGACCGGCCTGACGTCAACCCCCGCCACCTAGCGACCGCGGCCATCGCCGTGTTGCGGCAGGATCCAGAGATCGACCAGCTCCTGGAGACGATCGCCCAGGCCCCCGCCGACCTTGCGCACACGCTGGAGCGCGAGGCGGCGACGGCCTCACGGCTGATCCAGGATCGCCTGTTCCGGGCCCTGCTCGCCTCCGCACCCGTACCGGACGTGGCCATCGAACTGACGCTCGTCCGGCTGCGGACCGACCTACTGAACCTGACGGATGGCACGGCCGACGCTCTCGAAGAGGAGCTCGGCCTCGCGATCGCGCTGGCCCGACAGGCGTTCCTCAACGAATACGTCCTGTTCGCCGCGCCGGCCGAGCAGGCCCGTGTGGCCGACCTGATCACGACCCTCGATCGTGAGGACATCGGAGGGCAGGCCGGCGACCTCACCAAGATCGCGATCGTCGCCGCCTATCGCCCGCTGGCCACAACGCCGCTCGCTGTGCGGCTCCAGGGCTCCGCCCTGCCGGCGCTCGCCGAACTCCTTCGCGAACAGCTCAGCGAACCGGCGGAGGAAGCCGAACTGCGCGCGCAGCTGCCGGTTCTCAAACCACCCACCGACATCATCTCGCGCGCTGTCCAGCAACAGTACGAGCAGAGCCCTTACCCTCGCTGGACCCGCTGCAGCCTCGGTGAGCCGTTGCCCTTCGGACGAGCGATTCAGAGCGCATTACCTGACCTGTCGGCCGGAGAGATTCCAGATCTCGACCGCCCCCGCGTGCTGATCGCCGGCTGCGGCACGGGCCTCGAGACCATGCGTGTGGCGACCACCTACCGCGGCGCCGCGATCCTGGCGATCGACCTCAGCGCGGCCAGTCTCGGCTACGCCATGCGCAAGGTTCGCGAATACGGGCTTGCCGAGGTGGAACACCTGCAGGCCGACATCCTGGACCTGCCCACGCTGGCGGAACGGTTTGACCTGATCGACAGCTTCGGCGTGCTGCATCACATGGCCAACCCGGCGCAGGGCCTCGAGGTCCTTGCCGGGCTCCTGCGGCCAGAGGGGTTTCTCTTCGTCGGCCTCTACAGCGAAATCGGCCGACGCGCGGTCGTCCAGGCGCGCGCCCACATCGCCCGCGGAGGTTACCGAGACGATCCGGATGGCATTCGCGCGCTGCGGCGTTCCTTGATGCTCGACGGCGCGCCGCCGGCGCTGGACGGCGTGATGAGCCCCGCATCGGACTTCTGGACCCTTTCGGACTGTCGCGACCTCCTATTCCACGTGAACGAGCATCGCTTCACCCTTCCGCAGATCGGCGAGATGCTTAGCGCCGCCGGTCTTGAGTTCCTGGGCGTGCAATTTGGCCACGCCGCCGACCGCACGCGTTACGTCGCGCAGAACACCGGCTCCGGCGCGCTGCGCGATCTTGCGCGACTGCACCGCCACGAACTCGAGCATCCAGAGATCTTCGGGGACACCTACCGGCTCTGGGCCCGCCCAAGGAGGCCGTCCACGTGACCCAGCCAGTCTCGCCGCCGCATGTCGATCTTCCGAAGGAGCAACGGGCCGTCGTGCGGCAAGCGCTCCTGGCCTTCGCCGTCTGCGGACCGACCCTGGTGCTCGCGAGCCTCGGCCTCCCGAGGATCTTCACGTTCCCGGAGGGGCTGGCGGAGCGTCTCGCCTTCGCGCATAGGGCCGACCTCGTGATCGCGCTTTGGGTCGTGCTGGGCGTGCGGATGGTCGCCAAGGTGCGGTTCAGGTCTGCCGAGGACAACGCCGGTTCGGCCTACAGCCGGCCGAGTGCCCGCCTGGCGGTGCCGAAGGCCTTCCTGCAGAACACCCTCGAACAGGGGTTCATCACAAGCGTCGCCATCCTCGCCCTCGCCACCGTCGGCGGCGAAGCGGCGCTTGCCTATATTGTCGCGACCGTCGTCCTCTTCAGCCTCGGGCGCGCGACCTTCCTGCGCGGCTATCCGCACGGGGCCGGCGGTCGCGCCTTCGGCATCGCCACGACGGCGCTTCCAGCGATCGGCGCCTATGGCTGGGTCCTCGTAGATATGGCGTCCGACGTGGCCGGCCTGGCCGCGGGCTGAGCGACTGCCCCAACCCGCAGGGTCAGTCCGCAAGCGGGATGACCTCGCGAAACTTGCCGCCACGGCCCTGCTCCGGCGGCTCGCCCCCGCGCTCGAGCGCCACCTGTTCGAGCCCATGCTCGGCAAACACCTTGCGCAGGCCTGCTTCGGCCTCGCGCCAGATGGCGTCCCCATTCGCCGTCGGCGCGATTTGCAGGCGTATTTCAACTTTTTCCGGCGCGGTTTGCGCGATCTGGAAGAGCGTGACCCCGCGGACCGCTTCGATCGGTTGACTGAGCGCCAGCGGAGGAACCCTGACCTCGCCGCGCGGTGTGCGGAAGGTGAGAACGTCGGCCGACCGCCCGCGTACGCGGATCGCGGGCAGGGGGTTGCCGCATGGGCACGGGTCGGGCCGTTGAAGCACGCTATCTCCAAGATCGTAGCGCAGGATCGGCTGCACGCGGTTGGCGAGATTGCTGATCAGGACCGTGTGCGATTGCTCGCCCGGAGCCACCGGCCGATAGTCAGCGTCAACCGGCTCGAACGCTACCCAGTCGGCGTTCACGTGCAGCCAGCCTTCGCCGCACATGGCGCTCATGAACATGCATTCCGAGGCGGCGTAGCTGTTGCCCACCTTGGCGTCGAACAGCCGCGCAATTCGGCCGTATTCAGCCTGCGGCAGGCCCTCTGCAGAAAGAGCCAGCAGCACGGGATGGATGGCGAGCCGGCCGGCCTCCTGCTCGTTAGCGAGCATCGCGGCTATGCTGGCATAGGGCGCAAGCATCGCCGGCTGGAAGCGATTCAGACGATCGACCAGTTCAGTCATCGGCATGTGCGCCGAAAGCACCTCGAGGCGTTTTCCCTGCCGTTTCTTGAGGCGTGCGGCGGCGACGGCCGAGGCGAAATGGCCACCCGTCGCCATGACCATCGCAGTCCGCCCGCGGCGCGCGATGATCTTGAGGATATCGCCCGCACTGAGCCAGCCACCGATCCAGCGGAGCATCATGGCGGTCACGACCGCCATCGTGCGATCGTCGGCCAGGAATATCCCGCGCCGGCCGGTCGTGCCCGAGGTGGTGTAGAGCGTGTATTTTTCCAGGAACCGCTCACCGAGCCGAGCCGGATCGTCGACAACGGCCTCCGTGGCTTCGAGCGTCACGGCGCGGTCGGTGCACCAGTCGTCGAAGCGCTCCATGAGCATCTTCTTGTCGATGACGGGCAGGGCGACCGGGTCTTCGATGCGGTCCGGAAGGTCGCGGTAGAGCTCGCGGTAGTAGGGCGAATGATCGCGCGCAAACGCGACCATGTCGGCGAGACGGGCGCGCTGGCGGCGCTCAATGCCCACCCGGGCGCCTTTGGCCGCTCTCCGCGTATCGAACAGTATGCTTAGGATGTTCTCAGACATCAGGGTCGGCCTCCGATGGCCGGGAAGCCTACGGCCTCAAGCCGCTAGAGGATCAAGCCGCCTGTCGCGCGCGCGTCACAACACGGCCAACGACCGTGGCGAGGAGCCCGGGCCTCCGACGCGGCCGGATCGATCCGCGCCTGCCCAGGGTATAGCGCCTCAACAAAAAAAGCTGCAGATGTTCCTTGCTATAAGTTATTGAAATCACTCGCTAATTTCCGATAAGATACATTAGACGCGTCACGCCTAGCACCTCCGAAGCGAGGCCAGAAACTCGCCGATCGCTGGCGCGAAAGCATCCGCAAAATCCTCTGCCGTGCGGATCTCGTCAGAAATGCCGAGCGCCGCCAGTCGGCCGCTCGGCAGAAGCCTGGAGAGGTGTTCCGCGACGGCGGCCGGATGTCGATTGTCCATGCCAGGGAAAATCAGCGTCGGCGCTTCGATCGCCGCCAGCTCCTCGATGTGCCTGAAGGCCCGATCATACCCGATGGCCGCAGCCGCGGCGAGGCTGGCGGCGTCCGATCGTGGGATGGCGTCTCGCACCATCGTCCCGATGACCGGCGCCAAGTCCGGAAGGATCGGGGCCCAGCCCGCGTCGATCCCGCGCTCGCGGACGCGGGCGGCGAACTCATCCATGAATACGATTTCGGCCGCTTTGGCGTCGTCGTCCTCGATGTCCTCCACACTCATGAGGATCAAAGCGCCAATCCGATCGGGATGCGCCAGCGCCGCCCGCAGTGCAATGGTTCCGCCGAGGCCCGCCCCGCCGATGGCCGCCCGCTCGACGCCTATGTGGTCCAGCAGCGCGATCAGATCGCTGGCGTATTGCGACCAGGTGTGGCGTGAGGCGTCTGGGCAGACCGAGCGTCCATAACCGCGACTGTCCGGAAGCCATATCGTCTGACGATGGGATAGGCGTCCGGCGAGCGGGAGTAGGCTTTCGTGATCGGGACCTCCCCCGTGCAGCAACACCACAGGCAGGTCGGAACCGCGGTCCATTGCGCCGCAGGCTTGGGTCTTGGCGCAGAACAGCGGCCACCCGTCCGCGCCGCCATAAGTGAATGTGTCAATCAAAACTGACCGGCTCCTGGCTGAACCTGAAGTCCTAAGCCGGACAACGTCATTCTGACGAGCCGATGGACCGCAGCTTCCGACCGCAAGGCGCTCGCGGCCGACAGCGCGTGAAGACAGTAGATCGCCTGCTCGTCAGGCGCGACATCGTGCCGGAGGTCTCCGGCCGCCTCCACTTCGGCAAGCAGGTCTTTGACGAGGTCGCGAAGGCGATCCTGCGCCCGGGTCACGTGCTCCCCCCGATGCAGCCGCGAGACGAGTTCCGCGCCATGCTGACCGCGGTTGTAGGCGATCATCGCATAGGCCTGGAGGACGGCGCTGAGCCGCCCACGCGCGTCCCCCGCACCATTCCGAAGCGCAACGAGCTGCTCGAGATGGCCCGTCACATGGCGCTCGTGCCAGGCGGCCAGGATCGCCTCCACATCGGGATAGTACTTGTAGAGCGTGGCGCGTCCGATGCCGGCGTGGCTGGCGATCTGCGCCATCGTCACGGACGGTAGCCCGCGTTCACGGACCAACTCCCAAGTGGTCTCCAAAATCGCCTCGCGCACCGCGCGGCGATGCGCCTCGATCGTCTCGCTCCAGAGCTTGGGCATCTCCGGAGCTTAAGGCGACGGCCTGATCGAGACAAAGCGATTCGACAGAGACACTTTGTCTCGATAAATTGACCGAAGCACACAGGAGCTAGCTCATGAGCGAGCCACCTCGCTACCCCGGTGCGCCTGGCTGGGTCAGGACGCTCGGAATCGGCGGCCTAGTGTTGGCCCTCCTCGTCGCCGTTGCTCTGCTGGCAGGCCATGGCGCCGGTCGCCATTTCGGAATTGCAGATCCGGAGCCCCGTGCCGCCCGCGAGGTCGGCCCCTGATGGCCATGACCCGAGGCGTCCGCAAGTTCGCGCTGTTCGCGCATGTCGGCGCGTCCGTCGGGGTTCTGGGCGCGGTTCTAGGATTCCTGGTGCTCGCCGTCATCGGCCTGACCAGCCAGAATGATCAACTCGTCCGCGCCGCCTATGTCGCGAACGGCTTCACCGCCAATCTCGTCATCGTCCCGATGATGGCCGCCGCCCTCCTCACCGGCCTGGTCTCGGCGTTAGGCACCAGGTGGGGCCTGTTCCGCTACTATTGGGTTCTTGTGAAACTCCTGATCACCGCCCTCGCCGCCCTCGTCCTGCTGATGCAGTTGAGGGGCATCGACTATGTGGCGAACGTCGCCGCGGCGCGGACGCTGGAGAGCGATTTCCGGGGGTTGCGCGCATCATTTGTGGTGCATTCGGCCGGAGGCCTCCTGGTCCTGCTCCTGCCCCTGCTGCTGTCGATCTACAAGCCGCCAGGCATGACCCGGCATGGGTGGCGCAAACAGCAACACCGTCCAGCCTGGTCAGCCCGTCCATCCACCTGCCGAAGTCTCCTTCCAACCGCCGCGCGAAGGGGCGGCATCCAAAACCGCCGAACTATGAGGGGGAGGCGCCGAGCGGTGCGTATGCTTCAACGAGACCGTCATCTCAGGGAAGACCAATGATCAATCGCGCTCGCATGTCCATCATGGCCGCCGTCGGCGTCGGGGCCATGCTCGTCGCCACCCAAGCGTTCGCCCACGCCCATCTCGTCAGGTCGACGCCGGCCGACAACGCCACCCTGGCGGCCGCGCCGAAGACCATCACGCTCACCTTCAACGAAAAGCTCGTGCCAGCTTTCTCGAAGTTCGAGCTCACCATGCCGGAGCATGGCGGCATGAAGGTGCCGGTGAAGACGAGCGTCTCCAAGGACGGCAAGAGCATCACCGGCACGCCCCAGAGCGCGCTGACGAAGGGCGCCTACAAGATCGTGTGGTCCGCGGCCTCGGCCGACGGCCACAAGATGAACGGCGAAGTGGCCTTCAAGGTCGGCTGACGTGCTCGAGCCTGCGGTCGTCACCCTCAGGCTGATGCAGTATGCGGGAGCGATGGTCCTCATGGGATCATCGCTCTTCTTCATCTATGCCCTCCCCTCAACCGGCGCCGGCTCCGCTGCGGAGGCGCCCTGGGCCCGCAGGCTCCTGGCGAGCGCAGGCGCTCTGCTGGCGCTCGCGACGCTGCTGTGGATCGCCGCCCAGGCCAGCGTGCTGGCCGGATCGATCGTGGAAGACCTCAAGCCCGAGACCCTCGGCGCCGTGGTGACGAGCATGGACCTCGGCAAGGCGGGGATTCTCCGGGCGGGCGTCGCCATCCTAGCCACGATCCTGGCTGCTATGTTGAGGCCGGCGCGCGCCAGCTGGATCGTCGCCGCCGCGCTCGGGACCGTCGCGACCGCGACCTTCGCCTGGATGGGTCATGGCGCGGCGACCGAAGGCCCGCGCGGCCTGGTCCACCTAGCCGCCGACATCCTTCACAGCTGGGCTGGCGCCGTCTGGATCGGCGCGCTCGTAGCCTTCGCGCTGATCCTGCGCACCCGCAGCCCCACGCCGGCGGGCCTGGTCGCCCTGCACCGAGCCCTGCACGGTTTTTCCGGCGTGGGCACGCTGCTGGTGGCGGTCCTGGTGGCGAGCGGGCTCGTCAACAGCTGGTTCCTGGTCGGACTCGACCGGATCTCCGGCCTGTGGACCACGCCGTACGGGCGGCTCCTGAGCCTGAAATTGCTTCTGTTCGTGGCTATGCTCGGCTTGGCGGCCGCCAACCGCTTCCGGCTGACGCCCGCCCTAGCCCGCGGCCTGGACGAGTCGTCCCAGCAAGCCACAGCGCTCGTGGATCTGCGCCGCAGCATTGCGCTGGAGGCCGCCGCCGCGCTCGGCGTCATCGGGCTCGTGGCCTGGTTCGGCACGCTCGCGCCGCCGGCGGCCATGTGAAGTCATGACGCACCGCCTCGACACGCGAAATCGGGTGACAACGCTCGCTGTGGCGCTAGGCTCACGGACGATGCGCTTCCTGCTCGCCCTTCTGGCCGTGATCGGCCTCCTGGCCAGCCCGGCGTCCGCCGCGGCGGCCCAGGCGGTCTGCCAGGGTCATGGCGAGGCGATGATGAGCATGGCCATGCCGGACATGCCGGGGATGGACCACGCCGACGGCGCGGCCGACCCCTGCTGCGACCCCGCCAAGGACAAGGCCCCTTCCAAGCACGACGAGATGAGCTGCCTTCTCGCCTGCATGGCCATGTGCGGTGTGACGGCTGCGCTCCCCAACGCCCCACCTGTCAGCCTCTTGAAGCCTGACCATGGCGCGCCCACGCCCGGGCGGATGGCGTCCTTGACGCCCCACGACCCTAGCCGCCTCGAACGACCTCCCAGACCGATCGCCTGAAGCCTGCGCTGCTCGCCTGCGAGCGGCGCACCGCGTGCAGAACACGGCCGGAGTCCCTCCGGCCATGATGATCGCTTCAATCGGGAGAGTTCCCATGACCTATCGTATTTCCCTGACCGCTGCGGCCCTGGCCCTCGGCCTCGCCGCGGCCGCGACCGCCGCCTCCGCCCAGCCTTACGGCAAGGGCGGCAACTACAGCATGGCGCCGGTCCAAAGGCCGCCAGCGGCCCAAGCCGCCCCCACGCGGGACTGCGGCTGTCCGATGATGAAGGGCGACCAGGCCATGCGCGAGCAGTGCATGACCATGATGCGGGAGAACGTCCCGCCGGCGCCCAAGGGCGGCTCCGCCGGCTGATCGCGATCGCCCCGCGCGCCCGGATCCCCTTGGGCGCGCGGTTTGCGAGGGCGCCGGCGGCCGGTCACCCGACCGTCGGCGCTTACGCGTCACCCGTGTTCTCTCAAGAGGAGACTCTCATGCGGCCTCTTTGGCTGATGCTGGGCGCAGCGTTCTTGTCGAGCGCCGCCCAGGCCGCCCCCCTCACCTACTCAGCGGCGCTGCAGCGCGCCGCCGACGCCCCCACGCTCCAAGCCAAGGCGGCTGAGGTCACAGCCGCCCGCGCCGCAGCCGGGGCCGCAGGTCGCCTGCCGGATCCGAAGCTTCGGTTCGGCCTCGACAACTTTCCCGTCTCGGGGCCGCCGGCCTGGCGGTTCGGACCGGAAAGCATGACCATGGCCACGGTCGGCGTGATGCAGGACATCCCCAACGGCGCGAAGCGGCGCGCCGAGCGGGAGCGGGCGGCCGCCGACATCGGCGCAGCCGAGTCCGGGCAGGCGGTCGAAACCCGCAACGTCCGCCTCGCCGCGGCGCTGGCCTGGGTCGACCTCTATTACGCCCAGCGCAAGCTTGCGGCCCTGGAGGAGATTTCTGCCGCCCTGAGGCCGCTGCGCGACACCGCGCCGGCGCAGGTGGCGGCCGGCTCGAGCCGACCGGCCGCTGCCTTGGAAGCGGACGAACTCACGGCGGCGCTCGGCGACAGACGCGCCGAACTGCTGGCGGCTGCGGCCAAGGCGCGGGCGGAACTGTCGCGCTGGACCGGAGAGCCTGAGCCCGAGGCGACAGGGGCTTCGCCGCCGCAGGAGGTGGACGCACCGGTGCTGCGCGCCGCCCTCGACCAGCACCCGGCGCTGCTCGCCTATGACGCGACGGGCCGTCAGGCCGCGGCCGATCTGGCGGCGGCGCGAGCGGACAAGCGGCCCGACTGGAGCTGGGAGCTCGCCTACCACCGGCGTGATCCGATGTGGGGGGATATGGTCTCACTGGGCGGGACCGTCAGCCTGCCGATCTTCCCGGGCCGGCGGCAGGACCCGAAGATCGCCGCCAAGGCCGCCAGCGCCGGTCGCGTAAGCGCCGAGCGCGAGGCCATGCGGCGGCAGCTGCGCGCCCAGCTTGACGCGGACCTGGCCGACCACGCCATGCACCACGACCGAATGATCCGCGCCAAGGAAACGCTCGTGCCCCTCGCCCGACGCAAGGCGGATCTGGAGACGGCCAGTTATGCGGCCGGCAGCGCCAGCCTCTCCGACGTGCTCCAGGCCTTCCTGGGCCTGGCGGAAGCCCGCGTCGGCGCGCTGGACCGAGAAGGCGACGTCGTCCGCGAGGCGGCGCGCATCAACCTCAGCTACGGAGTCGGCGAGCCATGAGCGCCCTCAATCTCACCCGCGTTCAGCTGGCGGCCGGAGCCGCGGCCGTGGCGCTGATCGGCGCCCTCGGCGGCTATGGTTTGGCGCAGCTGCGCCAGCCCGCGCCGGCCGCGGGCGCACGCCCGGAGGCCGGGCGCCAGGTCCTCTACTGGTACGATCCGATGGTTCCGGGGCAGCGCTTCGACAAACCCGGGAAGTCGCCGTTCATGGATATGCAGCTGGTCCCGAAATATGCCGGCGAAGGTCCCGGCGAGGCCGGAGTTCAGGTGGATCCGGCCCGGGTCCAGAACCTGGGCGTTCGCCTCGCGAGCGTTGCGCGTGGAACCTTGCCGAGTGGCGTGACCGCAACCGGCGTCATCGACTTCAATGAACGCGACGTGGCCATCGTCCAGGCCAAGGCCGCGGGCTTCGTCCAGCGCGTGTACGGCCGCGCGCCCGGCGACGTCGTCGGCGCAGGCGCCCCTTTGGCGAACGTACTGATCCCCGAATGGGCCGGCGCGCAGGGCGAATACCTGGCGGTGCGTCGCTCGGGCGATGCCGCCCTGATCCAGGCCGCGCGCCAGCGGCTACAGCTCCTGGGCATGTCGGCCGCCCTCATCAGCGCCGTGGAACGCAGCGGTGAAGTGCGAAATGTCGTCACCGTCTCGACCCCGACCGGCGGGGTCATCAAGACCCTGGCGGTGCGAAGCGGCATGACCGTCTCGGCCGGCGAAACGCTGGCGGAGGTCAACGGCCTCGGCCGGGTCTGGCTGAATGCAGCGGTCCCGGAGGCCATGGCCGGCCAGGTCCGCCTCGGCGAGGCTGTCACGGCAACGCTCGCCGCTTATCCGGGGCAAACCTTCAACGGCCGGGTCACCGCGATCCTGCCGCAGGCGCAGGCGGAGAGCCGCACGCTCACCGCACGTGTCGAGCTGCCGAACCCCGGCGGACGCCTCAGGCCCGGCATGTTCGCTTCGGTCCAGTTCGGCGGTCTGGCGCAACCGGCGCTGCTCGTGCCTTCGGAGGCGGTGATCCGCACGGGCAAGCGGACGCTGGTCATGTTGGCCCGCCCCGGCGGCCGCTACGAGCCTGCCGAAATCCGCGTCGGGCGAGAGGCGGGCGGACGCACCGAGGTGCTCGCTGGTCTTTCCGACGGCGAGAAGGTGGTGGCCTCCAGCCAATTCCTGCTCGACAGCGAAGCGAGCCTTTCTGGCGTCCAGGCGCGACCTGTCACAACGGCCACGCCGCCCAAATCCCAGGCGGCGGCGCTCTACGACAGCGTCGGGCGGATCGAGCAGATCTCGCCGACCAGCGTGACCCTTTCCCATCAGTCGGTGCCGGCCATCGGCTGGCCGGCCATGACCATGACCTTCAAACTGGCCGCTCCGCCGCTCGTCCAAGGCCTGAAGGTCGGTGACCAAGTGGCCTTCAGCTTCGAGCAGGCCGCGAGCGGTCCAACCGTCCGGCGGATGAGCAAGGCGGTCGCCCGATGATCGCCGCCGTCATCCGCGCCTCGGTGCGCGGCCGGTTTTTGGTCCTCTTGGCGGCCCTGGCCCTCCTGGTCGCCGGCGGGCTCGCGCTGCGTTCCACGCCCGTGGACGCTCTGCCGGACCTTTCCGACGTCCAGGTGGTGATCCGCACGACCTATGCCGGCCAGGCGCCGCAGATCGTGGAGAACCAGGTCACCTATCCCCTGACCACCACCATGCTCTCGGTGCCGGGCGCCAAGACCGTGCGCGGCTATTCCTTCTTCGGGGACAGCTTCGTTTACGTGATCTTCGAGGACGGCACCGACCTCTATTGGGCCCGCTCGCGGGTGCTGGAGTACCTGAACCAGGTGCAAAGCCGGCTTCCAGCCTCCGCCAAACCCTCGCTGGGACCGGACGCCACAGGCGTCGGCTGGATCTACGAATACGCCCTGGTGGACCGCAGCGGGCGCCACGACCTCTCACAGCTACGCGGCTTGCAGGACTGGTTCCTGCGCTACGAGCTGAAGACCGTGCCGGGCGTCGCCGAAGTCGCCAGCATCGGCGGCATGGTGCGCCAGTACCAGGTGGTGCTCGATCCCGCCAAGCTCGCCGGCTACGGCGTCACCCACAGCCAAGCGGTGGAAGCCATCCGGCGCGCTAACCAGGAGGCCGGCGGCTCCGTGCTGGAGATGGGCGAGGCCGAGTACATGGTCCGCGCCTCGGGCTATCTCAAAACGCTCGACGACTTCCGGGCCATACCCCTGCGCACCGCGGCCGGGGGCGTTCCGGTGCGGCTGGGCGACCTCGCGACCATCCAGCTCGGGCCGGAGATGCGCCGCGGAATCGCCGAGCTGAACGGCCAGGGCGAGGTCGCGGGCGGCGTGGTGATCCTGCGCTCCGGCAAGAACGCCCGCGCCACCCTGGCGGGGGTGAAGGACAAAATCGAAGAGCTGAAGCGCAGCCTGCCGGCCGGGGTGGAGGTGATCACCACCTACGACCGCTCCCAGCTCATCGACCGCGCGATCGCCAACCTTAGCCAGAAACTGCTGGAGGAGTTCGTCGTTGTCGGCATCGTCTGCGCGCTGTTCCTCTGGCACGCCCGCTCGGCCCTCGTGGCGATCCTTACCCTCCCCCTTGGGGTGCTGTTCGCCCTGCTAGTGATGCGAGTGCAGGGGGTGAACGCCAACATCATGTCGCTGGGCGGCATCGCCATCGCCATCGGCGCCATGGTCGACGCCGCCGTGGTGATGATCGAGAACGCCCACAAGCGTTTGGAACGCTGGGAGCACGACCACCCCGGCGAAGAGCTCAAGGGCGAGCCCCGCTGGCGGGTGATCACCGACGCGGCGGCCGAGGTCGGACCCGCCCTCTTCCTCAGCCTGGTGATCATCACCTTGTCCTTCGTGCCGGTGTTCGCCCTCCAGGCGCAGGAGGGGCGGCTGTTCTCCCCGCTCGCCTTCACCAAGAGCTACGCGATGGCGGGCGCGGCGATCCTCTCGGTGACGCTCGTGCCGGTGCTGATGGGCTACCTGATCCGCGGCCGCATTCCGGCCGAGGACGCCAATCCGGTGAACCGCTGGCTGACCCACATCTATCGGCCCGCCATCGACTGGGTGCTGCGCAAGCCCAAGACCGTCCTGGTCGTGGCCCTGCTGGCCTTCGCCACCACCGCTTGGCCGCTCAGCCGCCTCGGCGGCGAATTCATCCCGCCGATGGACGAGGGCGATCTGCTCTACATGCCCTCGGCCCTGCCGGGGATGTCGGCGGCCAAAGCCTCGGAGCTGCTGCAGCAGACCGATCGGCTGATCAAGACGGTGCCCGAGGTGAAGAGCGTGTTCGGCAAGGCGGGCCGGGCCGAGACCGCCACCGACCCCGCGCCGCTGGAGATGTTCGAGACGACCATCCAGCTCAAGCCGCGAAGCGAATGGCGGCCTGGTATGACCCCGGAGAAGCTGACCGAGGAACTCGACCGGGTGGTGAAGGTCCCCGGCCTCGCCAACGTCTGGGTGCCGCCGATCCGCAATCGCATCGACATGCTGGCCACCGGCATCAAGAGTCCGATCGGGGTGAAGGTCTCGGGAACCGATCTCGCCCAGCTCGATCGCGTCGCCGCCCAAGTCGAGGCGGTCGCGAAGAAGACGCCGGGCGTCAGCTCGGCCCTGGCGGAACGGCTGACCGGCGGCCGCTATGTCGATGTGAACATCGATCGCGCCGCCGCCGCCCGCTTCGGGCTGAACACCATGGACGTTCAGGAAATCGTTTCCGGCGCCGTAGGCGGCGAGAACATCGGCGAGACGGTCGAAGGGGTCGCCCGATACCCGATCAATGTCCGCTATCCCCGTGAGCTGCGCGACAGCCTGGAAGGCCTGCGCTCGCTCCCCATCCTCACGCCCGCCGGCCAGCAGATCACGCTCGGGACCGTCGCCGCGATCGAGATCGTCGACGGCCCGCCGATGCTCAAGACCGAGAACGCCCGGCCCTCGACCTGGGTCTATGTGGACGTCCGCGGCCGCGACCTGAGCTCCGTGGTCACCGACTTGCAGCGAACCGTCGCCCAGGAGGTGAAGCTGCCGGCCGGCGTCTCCATCGCCTACTCCGGCCAGTTCGAGTACCTGCAGCGGGCCGCCGAGCGCCTGAAGCTGGTGGTTCCGGCCACGCTCGCGATCATCTTCCTGCTGCTCTACGCGACGTTCCGCCGATGGGATGAGGCGGCCCTGATCATGGGGACCCTGCCCTTTGCGCTCACCGGCGGCATCTGGGCGCTGTACCTGCTGGGCTACCACCAGTCGGTCGCCACCGGGGTCGGCTTCATTGCGCTCGCCGGCGTATCGGCGGAATTCGGCGTGGTGATGCTGATCTATCTGAAATCCGCCCTCGCGGAGCGCGGGCCGAATCCTAGCAAGGCCGAGCTGATGGATGCTGTCCGCGAGGGCGCCCTGCTCCGGGTTCGACCCAAGGCGATGACCGTCGCGGTGATCCTGGCTGGCCTTGCGCCCATCCTCATCGGCCACGGCGCCGGATCGGAGGTCATGAGCCGCATCGCCGCCCCGATGATCGGCGGCATGCTGACCGCGCCGCTGCTCTCCATGCTGGTCATTCCGGCCGGCTATCTACTGCTCCGGCGCCGATGGCCGGATCGCGTTCGCCCCACCGCTTCAACTGAAGGAGACACCCCATGAAGCGCATTACCACGACTCTCGCCGCCGTTGGCCTCGCCGGACTCCTGGCTGCGTGCAACCCGAAGCCGGCCGAAACCGCGGCGGCCCCCGAGGCCGCGCCGCCCACGCCCGCGGCGGCGCCCGCCAAGGACGAGATGGCGGGCATGAACATGGCCGGCGACGCCAAGATGGCCAAAGGCACGGGCACCGTCACGGCGGTCAGCGCCGACAAGATCACTATCGACCACGGCCCCATCCCCGAGGCGAACTGGCCTGCCATGACGATGGGATTCAAGGCTGCGCCTGAGATCGCCAAACAGGTGAAGGCCGGCGACAAGGTGGCCTTCGACCTGAAGCTGGAAGGCGGCGCCGGCGAGGTCACCGCGATCCGCAAGCAGTAGCCGGACGCAAGCAGGAGGGCGCGCACTCCGTCGCGCCCTCACCCGGTCGCGCGCCCGCCTCAGCCGTGGCGCGCGAACACCCGCGTCTTGCCGCCCGGCAGCAGAAGCAGCGTCTGGTAGTGCTCCTTGCGCCCGTCGGGCATCTCCATGCCGGGCGATCCCATGGGCATGCCCGGGACGGTGATTCCCAGCGCCTTCGGCCGCTCCCTCAGGAGCCGACCGATGTCAGCGGGCGGGACGTGTCCCACGGTCACGTAGCCGCCGATCGTGGCCAGATGGCAGGAGGAGAGCTCGAACGGAACGCCGTGGCGCTTGCCGATCGGCGTGACGTCTTCGACGACAATCACCTTCGGCCGGTAGCCCGCCCGGGTCATGATCGTGATCCAGCCCCTGCAGCATCCGCACGAGGCGGTCTTGTAGACGGTCAGGGGCGGCGGAGCGGCCGCCCTAGCCTGCGGCGCCGCCAGGGCGGCGGCAGCGGCGGCTAGCAGTTCACGGCGAAGCATCATCGAACATCAGCTCCCATGGGGTCAGCGCCGCCCGCCGCAACAGGACGCCGTGGCGGCCGGCACGGCTTCCTCAGCCTCCACAGGAGTGTAGCCGGCCTCCCGAATGGCGTCGCGCACCGCCGAGCCGGCTGCGGACGTCGCGACCTCCAGCGACTTGCTCTGCAGGTCAATGCCGACCTGGGCCGCCGGATCGACGCCCTTCACCGCCGCGGTGATCGCCTGCACGCAGTGGCCGCAGCTCATGTCGTCGACTTGGTAGCGAAGCATGGGAACCTCCTCGGTCAAAGCCTCGCCGGAACAGATGGGGTTTCCCACGATGGGAAGGTCAAGACCCAGGCGGCCCTAAAGTCTTTCAAGGATCGCCTTCATCTGCCCTATTTCCCGAGTCTGCGACTCGATGATTCCGTCTGGCCCGAAGCAGAGTGCACGCAGCTCCGGATCCTTGAGCGAGGCTTCCTTGCACATCAGCAGGGCGCCGGAATGGTGCGGAATCATCGACCGCACGAACTGGCGATCGCCGACCAGGCCTTGCGCCCGGATGCCGATCAGCGAGAGCACGAAGATGGCGACGAAGGCGACGTGCAAGACGACGTTCAGCTTGGTGTTCATGTACATAGCTTTCATCGTCAGCAACATGACGATGGCCATCGGCGCCCACATCACGAGCGCCATGTAGAAGAAGTTGATGTTTTGGATGAACTCGCCCCAGCCGAAGATCATCGCGAACATCGCAAAATACATAATCGCCAGGCTCAGAGCCAAGTTGACGGCCAGCATCACATAGTGCTGCCGCCCCTCCGTCGCGCTCGCGCTGGACTCGTCGTGGTGGGCATTTTTCACGTCAACCTCCTGAGAGATGTCGCCCCCACGACTGCAATCCCTGCTTCAGCGTCCGCGACATTAGCGGATGCCTGAGCTCAGATCTGATCGAGCTAGGCGCCGCACGGAGACGTCCCCCGTCGCCCTCGTCTCGACAACTTAAAACCATGCACGCAGGCCCACGATGAACCGCGTGCTCCTCACGTCTTCCCCGTGGGCGCGCACGAAGTCCGCGGTGTCCCCGAACGCGCGCTCGTAGGAGACGCCGATGTAAGGGGCGAACTCCCGGCGGATCTCGTAGCGGAGCCGCAGGCCGAGCTCAGCTTTCGACAGGCCAGAGCCGATCTCGCTATCCGGGATGTCCTGGGCCGCGAACTCGAGTTCCGCCCGCGGCTGCAGGATGAGCCGCTGCGTCAGCCGGAAATCGTAGCTGCCCTCGAGTCGGGCCAGCACATCGCCCTTCTCGGACAGGAACAGCGACCCCTCGGCCTCGAACCAGTAGGGGAACATCGCGTCGACGGCGAGCGTAGCGTAGGCGCGCGACCGCGGCTCCAGGTCGTAGCGGATGCCGGCCTGCACGTCGGTGTATCGGGCGACGGCGCGGGAATAGAGGAGCTGCACCTCGGCCGCCTCGACGCCTTCGCGCGATTGGCCCTCGCCCTCGGTCTTGAAGGCGAACCGGTTGATGTCGCCGCCGTACCAGCCCTCGACCTCCCAGCTGTAGCGGTCGCCTTTCGGCGCCCACTCGAGCAGGTCCGCCTGGAGCTTCGAGGCGCGCGAGCCCCCGTGCTCGCGGGCGATGATCCCACGGGCTCGCTGCATTTGTCCGGGCTCAAACACCCGATCGGCGACATTGTCGGTGATCACGGCCGGCGCTGGCGCACTTCCGACCGGCAGATCCGCTCCGGTCTGTCCGCCATCCGTCGGCCCCATAGCATGGCCCGCATGCGGGTCGGCAGGGGTCGGCATGGCGTGTCCGGCGTGCGGATCGGCAGGCGTTGCCGGCTGGGCAGGCATCGCATGCCCAGCGTGGGGATCCGCGGGGGCCGCTGGCTTTTCGGCGGGCCGCGGGGGGCTCGCGGCGGGCGGCTTAGCCGGCATGGCGTGGCCCGCATGCGGATCCGCCGGCGCTTTCGGCGCGGCGGGAGCAGCTCGCTGCGCCGGCATTGTGTGACCGGCATGCGGATCGGCCGCCTGGGCGGCGGCCGCCGTCGCGGAACCAGCCAGCGCCAGCGCCAGGAGGGAGGTTCGGATCATGCCGCCGCTCCTTGGACCGGGCGCACCTTGAAGACCTGAAACATGCCGGCGTGCATGTGGTAGAGCATGTGGCAGTGGAAGGCCCAGTCGCCGCCTTCGGCGGTGAAGTCGAACGTCACCTTCCCGCCCGGGGCCACATTGACCGTGTGCTTGCGCGGCAGATGGCCGACGGGTCCGTGCACCAGCTCGAAGAAGTGTCCGTGCAGGTGGATCGGGTGGGTCATCATCGAGTCGTTGATCAGGGTGACGCGCACCCGCTCGCCAGCGCGGAAGGAATAGGCCGGCGGGTTCTCGCTGAACTTCCAGCCGTCGAAGCCCCAGATGAACCGCTCCATGTTGCCGGTCAGATGGATGTCCAACGCCCGATCCGGCGACCTCGGATCGGGGTTCGGCTCCAGGGCGACCAGATCCTTGTAGACCAGGACGCGGTGCCCCACGCTTTCGAGCCCAAGGCCGGGATCGCCGGTGCGATCCATCGGCATGGGCGCGATCATCTGCACGCCCGGGCCCTTCTTGATCTGAGGGGCCTTCGACCAGTCCAGCATGTTCATCTTCATGCCGCCCATGTCGCCCATCACGTCCGAGCCGCGCTGGCGCGGCGGGGCCATGCCGGGCGGCGGCGTGCTGGACGCCATGCCGGCCATCGCGCCGTGATCCATGCCCGGCATGCTGGAGGGGTCCATGCCAGGCATCTGGGAATGGTCCATCCCCGTCATGGTCGAGTGATCCATCCCGGCCATGGCGCCGTGGCCGCCATGGGCCGACATGTCCATGCCCATATCCTTCATCGTCAGGAGCGGCCGCTCACGCAGCGGAGGCACGGGCGCGCTCATCCCAGCGCGGGGCGCGAGAGTCGCCCGCCCCATGCCGGAGCGGTCGATCGACTCCGAGACGATCGTATAGGCCCGATCCTCGGTCGGCTGGACGATCACGTCGTAGGTCTCGGCATTGCCGATCTGAAACTCTTCCACCTCGACGGGGCGGACGTTCTGGCCGTCGGCGGCCACCACGGTGAGCTTGAGACCCGGAATGCGGACGTTGAAGATCATCTGCGCCGCGGTGTTGATGAACCGCAGACGCACCCGCTCCCCCGGCGTGAAGAGCCCGGTCCAATTGTCCTTCGGCCCGTGGCCGTTGACGAGGAAGGTCAACACCGCGCCGGTGACGTCGGAGATGTCCGTCGGATCCATGAGCATCTTGGCCCACTCCATCCGCTCGGCCAGGGTCTGATCCTTGCCGGCCAGCAGGCCGGCGATCGTCTGGCGCTGATAGTTGAACACCCCACCCTGCTGCTTCAGCCGCCGGAAGATCAGGTGGGGGTGCATCTCGCTGTGGTCGGCCAGCACGATGACGTGCTCGCGGTCGTAGGCCACCGGATCGGGCTTGGCCGGCTCGATGACGATGGGCGCGTAGTGCCCCTCGGCTTCCTGCAGGTCGGAGTGGCTGTGGTACCAATAGGTGCCCGACTGGATGATCGGGAACTCGTAGACGAAGGTCTCGCCGGGCGGGATTCCGGGAAAGCTGACCCCCGGAACGCCGTCCATCTGGAACGGAACGAGGAGGCCATGCCAGTGGATCGACGTATCCTCGTCGAGCGTGTTGGTGACGGCGATACGGACCCGCTGACCTTCCTTCAGGCGAATGAGCGGGCCAGGCACGGTGCCGTTGATGGTCACCGCATGGCGGCGCTTGCCGTCGATGGTGATCGGCGTGTGGCCGATCGTCAGCTTGATGTCCTCGCCGGAAAGGGTGGGCAGGGTGGAAGGCACGCCAGGAGACGCGCTCATCGCCCAGCTCGGCAGGAGCGAGCTGATCGCCGCCCCGCCCCCAAGGATGGCCGCCCCCTTGATCAGGGCGCGGCGGTCAAGGACAGGTCTTGGCCTGGACATTCAAAATCCTACGATCGAACAATCGGCAAGGTGATGGGGCTTCCCACGGTGGGAAGGTCAAGCGCCCACCCCACACAAGCTCTACGCAACCGGCGCCGCCCGCCCCTGAACTTCCGAAACTTAAATCGCCGAGCGGTCGAGAAGCTCCGCGAGCTGCTGACGCGCCCGATAGACGCGCGTCTCGATCGTCTTGACCGTCACGCCCAGGAGTGAGGCGGCTTCCTGCTGGGTGAGCTCGTCGAAATAGGTCAGGAGCAACGGCTCCTTGAGCTTGAGGGGCAGGCGGTCGATGGCCTTCTGGATGACGGCCCGACGCTGAGCCGAGAGGATGGATTCCTCGCCGCCCGGCGCCGGGTCCGGCTGCGCCTGCGCCTCCGGCGATTGCTCGTCCTTCTCGCCGAGGATGAGGCGGCGCACGGCTAGGCGGCGGGCGCGGTCACGGCACTTGTTGAGCGCGATCGCCCGGAGCCACACAGGGAAGGCGCGGCGGCCATCGAACCGCGCGAGCGCTTTCCACGCCGCCACGAAGGTCTCCTGCACGACGTCGACAGCCGCGTCGGGCTCGCCGACATAGCGGCGCACGAAGCCGTAAAGGGACGGCTGATGCCGCCGCAAGAGGGTGGTGAACGCCCGATCCTCCCCGTCCCGCGCGCGCAGGACGAGTTCGGCGTCCGAGTCGTCCCCGACCGTCACGGCGCCTGTTCGGTGAGGGCCTCGGCGACGCGTTTATCGAACTGCGCGGCCTGTTCGGGCGTCAACACGGTGCGCATCGCCAGGACGTGCAGGATGGTTTCGTTTTGAAGGGCCCCCATGGCGTCGTGGAAACGGTCGACCGCGGCCTTCACTTCGGGCGAATACTCATGACGCAGCTGAATGGCGCGAGCGAGCTCGGCGTTGGCGGCGCGCAGCTCGGCCTCCCGGGCCCGGCGGCGCACGGCGAAGTCTTGTTCGAGCACGTCCAGCCGCTTCCGTTGCTCGGCCGACAGCTTCAGCTTGTCATGGACAAACTCATGCAGCGACGGTTCGTGACGTTGCTCATAGATGTAGCGCGCGCCGATCCACGTCCCCCCCACGGCGGCGATGACCGTCAGCAGCAGGGTCAGGATGAATCCCCGGCTGAAGACGTTCATCCGTCGTGATCCAGCAGCGTCGACGGCGCCAGCTCCGCCTTGATCGAGAACGCCGACACTTCCTGCGTCTGAGCCGCCACGGCGGTCGCGGTCGCGCCGCCGCTGGCCACGCCCAAGCCCAGCGCGCCGACAATCGCTGCGGCTCGAGCCGCATAGAGCGTCGGGGCGGCCGCCCGCGCCTGGCGGACACGCTCGATGCCTTGCCAAATCCCGGCCTCCAGCCGCTGCTGATAGGCGGCGGGCATTGGCTCGGATCGAAGGCCCTTCAGTTCTTCATCAAGTCTGTCGTTCATCGCAACACCCCGACCATGTTCCACGAATCTATACGCGGGCGCTGATGAGCGCCCCTCAATTGAGGGCCGGCCCCCCGGCCCTGCGTATTCCCCATAGGCTTGGGGAAACGGGGGCGCAGATATGGTTCGACGCGACAGGGAGGTCCGCGAGGCTGGACGCCCGTTCCCAGCCGATCTCCCGGCCCTGACCAGCGTTCGCTTCTTCCTCGCCTTGGGCGTGGTGCTCTTCCACTACCAGCTGCAATGGCCGTGGAACGCCATGGCGGACACCGGCTTCCTGGACCGCGCGCGCCTGGGCGTGGACGCCTTCTTCATCCTCTCGGGCTTTGTGCTGACGCACGCCTACCGCGATGCGATCGCAGGCCACCGGTTGAACTACAGGCGATTCCTGGTCGCCCGGTTCGCCCGGGTCTATCCGGCTCACTTGGCCGTGCTCGTCTTCGTGGTCGCCATGGTCACGGCGGCGAGCCTGATGGGCGCGCAGTTCGACCGCAATCTCTACAACCCTGTCGGCCTCATCACGACGCTTCTCCTCGTGCACGCGTGGCTTCCCGAGGTGATCAAGGCCGACTGGAATGGCCCCTCCTGGTCGCTGTCGGCGGAGTGGTTCGCCTACCTGGCCTTCCCCGCCTTTGCCTGGGTCGGCCTGAAGCTGCGGGACCGGCCGGTGCTGCTCTTGGCGCTGACCGCTCTCCTCTTCTTGGCTCTGGACCTGGTCTACCAAGCCGCCTTCGGCGATGTCGTCGTGCACGCTGAAGCGAGCATGGGCATCCTGCGGATCATCCCGGAGTTTCTTTACGGGGTGGCCCTCTACCGCTTGGGAGAACGGCTGCTGCCGACTCGGCGCACCGCCGTGCTGTTCGCCTGGGCGGCGACGATTCTTCTCGTCGTGCTGATGCATCTGAAGGCTGACGACCGCTGGGTGGTCGCCGCGGCTGGCCCGCTCATGCTGGCCCTGGCGCTCCTATCCAAGGTGCAGGCGGAAGGCTTCCTCAAGGCGCGCTGGCCCCGACTTGGCGGCGAAGCCTCTTACGCGCTTTATCTCGTCCATATGCCGATCCTCATCGCCTGGAAGGGCGTCTGGTCCGCCGTCCAGGGGCGCGACAGCCATTATGTGCTCGCCTGGTGGGAGGTCGCGGCCCTTCTCGCCCTTTCGCTCTTGGCCGCCGTCGCCCTTCACCTCCTGTTCGAAGGCCCGGCGCGCGCCTGGATTCGACGCCGGGCGGATCGTCTTTGGCCGGACCCCGCGGCGCGCGGCCAGATGCGGCCCGGCTCCCAGCCGCCGGACGTTTAGCCAGGGCGGTCCAGGCACCTCTGGCGGGTCGCGTCTCTCAGGTGTTCGCCGAGAGTCTCTGAACCAGTGGGCCGACCCCGGAGTTTTAACCGCGCGGCCGGAGGTCACCGGACATGATGAACTGCATGGCCATGATGGGCGGCCCGATAGGCGGTGTCATGATGGTCGCCGGCGGCGTGCTTTGGCTGCTGCTCGTGGCGCTCACCGTCCTGGGCATCGCCGCCCTGGTGCGATACCTGCGCAGGCCCCCCGCTTGAGTGCCGGTCACGCTGAGCGCGGCCGCTCTAGCCATCGGGGAGAAGCGGTCGTCACCTGGCGGAACGCTGCCGCGTGATCGGCGTCGATCGGGAGGCCCGCCTCATCGGCTGGCGGAGGCCGAATGCAGGCGAAGGAGCTCGGAATACGCCGAACGGAGTTCGGGCGGCTGCCCGAGGCGAGGACGCGGAGCGGCGTTCACCGCCGCTCCGCCTCCGTGGTTCCTCAGCGACGGGGCTCGACTTGCGGAGCCGACAGTCCCGTTGTGAACTTCGAGTTGCCCGCCTTCCAAGCTGGGCTCGCGCTCGGATAACTTGAGCAGGCCATAAGACCGAGGCTCACGAGAGCGGCGGTCAACAAATTCAGGGTCGTCTTCATGGTTCGCTTCCTCTGATCCAGGCCGCGACACGGCTCGCGCCGCTCGCGGCGGCAGGCTCTGCGGCGGACCTGTGTCCGCCGGGGCTTGGATCAGAGGGGAATGGGCGGTCGCAGCGGGGGGATAAGTCTCATGCCGCGAAGCCTGTGCGTCGGCGGGGCAAGCCACTGGTCTTCCAAAGCAGCGCCGTCGAGGCCGAGCACGGGGGTCGCGAGCAGCGCCGCCCCATTTGGGCAGTGGCAGGGAGAGGGCGGACCCAGGAGGTCACAGCTTCCCACATGGCAGGGGCAGTCGGCTGCATCAGGGGGACAGGGACACACCGCGCCGCTGGCCTGGAGGGGGGCGGCCACCGCCAGGGCGATCATCGCGGCCAACAGAATGCCGAGACGCCTCATCCCTTCATTATACCACCAAGTGCGGGCGCAAGCGCGCCGCCTGTCGCATGCGCTTAGGGCTTCGGGGTGCGTCCGCCATGCTTGTCGAGCCAGGCCTGTAGCTCGGCGATCTCCTTGCGCTGCATCTCCACCGTCTTCTGCGCCATCTTCTTCGCCTCGGCGTCGTCGCCATGCTTCAGCACTGCCTCCGACATCGTGATTGCGCCCCTGTGGTGCTCGATCATCTTGAGCGCCCAGGCCCGATCAGGATCGGCGTCGTTGGCGGACATCATCTTCTGATGCATGTCCTGCATGCCCTTCATGTAGTCCTGCATGGCCATCTGGCCGTGCTGCATGCCGGCGTGGCCCTTCGGTTGGGCGCCGCTCTGCTGAGCGAGAGCCGGCGCGGCGAGCAGAGCGACCGCGGCCGTAAGAATGGCGATCGTTTTCATCTGGGGGTCCTTTTGCGATCAGTGGAACGTCTGGAGGGCGGCCTGACAGGCCTGTTCGCACCGCCGACACGATTCGGCGCACACGCGGCAGTGCTCATGCATGCTGGCGTGACGCTCGCACTCCTCGCCGCAGAGGCGGCAAGCCTCTTCGCATGCGCGCAGCACGCTCTGGATGATCGGCTCGTTCGAGCCGGTGCGGCGCGAGGCGATGTGGCCCGCGGCCGAGCATAGGTCGGCGCAATCGAGGTTCAGGCGGATGCACTGGGTCAGTTGCGCGACCGTCCCTTCGCCCAGACAGGCGTCGGCGCATGACGTGCAGCTCTGAGCGCAGTCGAAGCATTCCTCGATGCAGCGGATCAGGCTGTCATTGGTGTTTCCACGCACCTGGGGGTGCGTACGGATCATTTCCTGGGCGTGCATAGCCGTCCTCCATATGCGGGTGGATGGCCGCTGAACCCCTCCCCGAAGCGCCGGTTCCGGGTCGGGAAATAATCCGCAAAATATCCGCGGCGGATGAGGGATCGATCGCCTCAGTGCGTATTCAACACTGCTGCGCTTGATCTGGCGTCATACCCTATGAAGCGCCCCCTCTGCTTGCTCCGCCTCGGCGCTTGACCTTCCCACTGTTGGAACCTGCACTGTCGGCGGCGACGCAAACGGGACCCCGTCCGCCTTGCCGGACGTTCCGGTCGCGAAGCCGACTAGTCACCTTGATGTACGGCGGAGCCGCCGACGGGAGCTGTCCGCATGCCCGAACATTCGCAGACCCACGCTCATGCGGGAGGTGGCCCCGGCCACCATCATGATCGCCAGCCGGCGCACGCAGCTCCCATCCCCGCCGACAAGGTGAAGGACCCGGTCTGCGGCATGGTGGTCGACCCGGCCGCCACGCCGCACAAGATCAGCTTCGAAGGGCGGGAATACTTCTTCTGCTCCGAGGGCTGCGCCGCAAAGTTCCAGAAGGAGCCGAACCGGTATACGGCGAGCGCCCCGGTTCCGCACCCGCAGGCGCCGGCGGGGACGATCTACACCTGTCCCATGCACCCCCAGATCCGTCAGGTCGGGCCCGGTGCCTGCCCGATCTGCGGGATGGCCTTGGAGCCAGAGGTGGCGACCGCAGAGAGCGGCCCGAGCCCAGAGCTGACCGACATGACGCGCCGTTTCTGGGTTGGCCTGGTCCTCGCCCTGCCCGTGGTCGCCCTGGAGATGGGCGGCCATCTCACCGGCTTGACGATGCGGCTCGGCGGACAGACCTCCGCCTGGATCCAGCTCGCGCTGGCGACGCCGGTCGTGCTCTGGTCGGGCTGGCCGTTCTTCGAGCGCGGCGCCCGGTCGCTCGCGACCCGCAGCCTCAACATGTTCACCCTGATCGCCATGGGCGTCGGCGTGGCCTGGCTCTACAGCGTCGTGGCCACCTTGCTCCCCCAGATCTTTCCAGCGGCCTTCCGTCGCGCGGACGGTTCGGTTCCAATCTACTTCGAAGCGGCCGCCGTCATCACGGTCCTTGTGCTGCTGGGCCAGGTCCTGGAACTCCGCGCGAGAGAGCGGACCTCCGGCGCCATCAAAGCCCTGCTGGACCTCGCCCCGAAGACGGCGCGCCGCGTCACTTCGGACGGGACCGACGAGGAGGTCACCCTCGACCTCATCCTGGTCGGGGATCGGCTGCGGGTGCGGCCCGGCGAAAAGGTGCCCGTCGATGGGGAGGTGCTCGAGGGGCGTGTGTCCATCGACGAATCCATGGTCACGGGCGAGTCCATGCCGGTCACCAAGGAGCCTGGCGCGAAGGTGGTCGGCGGCGCGATCAACAAGACCGGCTCCTTCGTCATGCGGGCGGAGAAGATCGGCGCGGACACGCTTCTCTCACAGATCGTCCAGATGGTGGCGCAGGCCCAGCGAAGCCGAGCGCCGATCCAGCGCATGGCCGATCAGGTGTCGGGCTGGTTCGTGCCCGCGGTCATCGCCGTGGCGGCCATCGCCTTCGTCGTCTGGGCGCTCATCGGCCCTGATCCGCGGCTCGCCTTCGCGCTGGTGACGGCGGTCTCGGTCCTGATCATCGCCTGTCCGTGCGCGCTGGGCCTGGCCACGCCGATTTCCATCATGGTCGGCGTGGGGCGTGGCGCGCAGGCCGGCGTGCTAATCAAGAACGCCGAGGCGCTGGAGCGCTTCGAGAAGATCGACACCCTCGTGATCGACAAGACCGGCACCCTGACCGAAGGCCGGCCGGCGGTGACCGCGATCAAGCCGGCGCCGGGCCACGACGAGGCCGAGGTGCTGCGGCTGGCCGCCAGTCTGGAGCGCGCCAGCGAACACCCGCTTGCGGACGCGATTGTCCGGGCAGCGGCGGACCGCCGGCTGACGCTGTCCCAGCCGTCCGAGTTCGACTCCCCCGTCGGCAAGGGCGTGCTCGGCCTGGTCGAGGGGCGCCGTCTGGCCATCGGATCGGGCAAGTTCCTCAAGGAGCAGGGCGTCGAGACCTCGGCGCTCGACGCGGAGGCCGATGCGCTGCGGGTCGACGGGGCCACGGCCATCTTCATGGCCGTGGATGGCCACGCCGCGGCGGTCTTCGCCATCGCAGACCCGATCAAGGCCACGACGCCGTCGGCCGTTCAGAGCCTGAAAGCGGAGGGGGTGCGCCTTGTCATGATGACCGGCGACAACCGCACGACGGCACAGGCTGTGGCCCGCAAGCTCGGCATCGACGAGGTCGAAGCCGAAGTGCTCCCGCAGGACAAGGCGGCGGTCGTGGACAAATTCACGCGGGAGGGCCGCAAGGTCGCCATGGCCGGGGACGGCGTCAACGACGCGCCGGCGCTCGCGGCCGCCGAGGTTGGGATCGCCATGGGGGCCGGGGCCGACGTGGCCATCGAGAGCGCCGGCGTGACCCTTCTGAAGGGCGACCTGGAAGGGATCGTCAGGGCGCGGCGGCTCTCGCGCGCGGTGATGCGCAACATCCGCGAGAACCTGTTCTTCGCGTTCGCCTACAACGTCGCCGGCATCCCGGTCGCCGCTGGGGTGCTCTACCCGCTGACGGGCTGGCTCTTGTCTCCGGCGATCGCCGCCGCGGCCATGGCCCTGTCGAGCGTGAGCGTCGTAGGCAACGCCCTGCGGCTTCGCGGGGTGCGTCTCTAGAAGCAACCCCGTTGCGCCAGCCGCGTCCGGCGCGCCTGGTCGCGTTCTGTACGCAGCGTTCAGGCGGGGTTCAGGCCACAGGCTGAAGCTGGTGGCGAGGGGGTGACTGCGGGCGCCGCTCGGCCCGCCACAACGAACCGGAGATCCGGATGAAGAAGCTCCTCCTCGCAGCCGCCGTGCTGGCCCTGTCGGCCCCCGCGGCTGCGGCGTTCGCGGACGACGACGATCACCGCTGGCGCAGCCACCGCAGCGACCATCGGGAACACCGCCAATACCATCGCGACGTGAACGGGGATCACCGCGAGGCGCACCGCGACGGCTTCTATAGCCGCCGCGAGCACCGCGAGTATCATCGCGACAATCGGGCCGATCATCGTGACTTCCACGACGAACACCCGGGCACCCGACACGATCACCGCCAAAGCTATCGCAGCTACGACTACGCCCCCAGCTATGGCTACGGTGGATCGTATCGACGCTGGTAGGCTGTCCCCCGCGCGCGGGACATGCCCGGCCAGCCTGCTTCTCCACCGCGTTGAGCGCCTCGGCAACCCCGCCCCGTCCTGACGCGGCCCCTCAGGCGCACAGCGGCGGTCCCACCGGCGCCAGACCGCCGGCCTCCGGCCGCGATCATTACGGAGGCGCCGCCGTTCGCAACCTGCACCAAGCTCTGGGCTGCGGTGCTCTGAGTTTCGCGTCCTAGGGCTTCCACCCTTCGCTGTTTGCGTTCGTCGAGGGGCGCGCCCCTCGACGCGCGTATCCCAAGACAAGATCGATCGAAGACTCGGCCGGCGGCGGTGATTTCGCGTGCTTGACCTTCCCATCATGGGAAACTCTATCTGGTCTGGGCGTCGTCGTTGAGGAGCCGTCAATGCCCGAACAAACCCTTCAGCCGCTGGAGATTCCCGTCCTGGGTATGACCTGCGCGAGCTGCGTCGGCCGCGTGGAGAAGGCGATCTCGGCCGTCCCAGGCGTCGCGCGCGCCTCGGTGAACCTCGCCGCCGAGCGCGCCCACGTGGAGTTCACGTCCGAAGGTCAGACCCAAGCCGTCGTGGAAGCGATCCGTAAGGCCGGCTACGAGCCGCTCGAACACACCCTTGAGCTGAAGATCGAGGGAATGACCTGCGCCAGCTGCGTCGGACGGGTTGAGCGCGCCCTTCGCGCCGCGGCTGGCGTGCTGCAAGCGCAAGTCAACCTGGCGACGGAGCGCGCCACGGTCACCGTGCTCGAGGGCGCCGACACCGCCGCCCTGGTCGCCGCCGTCGAGAGGGCGGGCTACCACGCCGCCCCGATCCTCGAGGCCGGCGCGGACCTCTCCGATCGCGAACGCGAGGCGCGCGCGGCGGAGATCAGGGGACTGAAGCAGGCCGTGGGCCTCGCCGCCCTGGCGACGGCCCCGCTGTTCCTGATCGAGATGAGCCGCCACTTCGTGCCTGGCGCCAACCATCTCCTGGCGAGCATGCTCGGAGAGCAGCCCTGGCGGCTGATCAGCTTCGCCCTCGCCGCTTTCGTCCTGTTCTGGCCGGGCTTGCGCTTCTATCGCAAGGGCGTGCCGAACCTCCTTCGGCCCACGCCGGACATGAACTCCCTGGTGGTGCTCGGGGCGACCGCGGCCTTCGCCTATTCCACGGTCGCCACCTTCGCGCCCGACCTGCTGCCGGCCGGGGCCAACCACGTCTATTTCGAAGCCGCCGCCGTGATCGTCACCCTGATCCTGGTCGGACGCCTGTTCGAAGCCCAGGCGAAAGGCCGCACCAGCGAGGCGATCAAGCGCCTGATGACGCTGCAGGCGAAGACCGCCCGCGTTGAGCGAGCGGGCGCCGTCCAGGAGGTTCCCGTCTCCGAGGTCCTGGTCGGCGACATCATCGTGGTGCGGCCGGGCGAACGGCTGCCGGTGGACGGCGAGGTGCTGGACGGGACTTCTTACGTCGACGAATCCATGATCACGGGCGAGCCGATCCCTGTCGAGAAGGGTCCAGGCGCCGCTGTCGTGGGCGGCACGGTCAACAAAACCGGGACCTTCCGCTTCCGCGCCACCAAGGTGGGCGCAGCCACCCTGCTCGCCCAGATCGTGCGAATGGTGGAAGTCGCCCAGGGCGCCAAGCTGCCGATCCAGGCTCTCGTCGACAAGGTCACCGGCTGGTTTGTGCCCGCCGTCATCGCCATTGCGGCCCTGACCTTCGCCGCCTGGCTTTTCTTCGGCCCTAGCCCGGCGCTGAGCTTCGCGCTGGTCAATGCGGTCGCCGTGCTGATCATCGCCTGCCCCTGCGCCATGGGCCTGGCGACGCCCACTTCGATCATGGTCGGAACCGGCCGCGCCGCGGAGCTGGGCGTCCTGTTCCGGCGCGGCGAGGCCCTGCAGAGCCTGCGCGACGTGCAGGCGGTCGCCTTCGACAAGACGGGGACGCTGACGCTCGGCCGTCCGGCCCTGACGGATGTCCGCGCCACGGATGGGTTCACGGAGTCCGCTGTTCTGCGCCTGACGGCGGCGGTCGAAAGCCGCTCGGAACATCCGATCGCCCAGGCGATCGTCGAGGCGGCCCAAGCCCGCCGCCTGCAGCTGCCCGAGGCGTCCCGCTTCGAGGCTCTGCCCGGCTTCGGCGCTGAAGCGCTCGTCGAGGGCCGCCACGTCCAGGTCGGGGCGGACCGCTTCATGGCCAAGCTCGGCATCTCGGTCGTCGCCTTCGCCGCCGACGCGGAACGGCTCTCGGGTGAGGCCAAGACGCCGATCTATGCGGCGATCGACGGCCGGCTCGCCGCGATCCTCGCTGTGGCCGATCCGATCAAGGAGACCACGCCTCAGGCGCTTGCGGCGCTGCACGCGGCGGGTCTGAAGGTTGTGATCATCACTGGCGACAATCGGCGTACGGCGCAGGCGATCGGCGCCGCGCTCGGCCTGGACGACGTGATCGCCGAGGTGCTGCCCGACGGCAAGGTCGCCGCCGTGAAGGACCTCCAGCAGCGCTATGGCCGCGTGGCCTTCGTCGGCGACGGTGTGAACGATGCGCCGGCCCTCGCGAGTGCGGACGTCGGGATCGCCATGGGGGCCGGAACCGACATCGCCATCGAGAGCGCCGATGTGGTGCTGATGCGCAGCGACCTGCGCGGCGTCGCCACGGCGATCGCGCTCAGCCGCGCGGTGCTGGGGAACATCCGCCAGAACCTGGTCTGGGCGTTCGGCTATAACGTGGTGCTGATCCCCGTGGCCGCCGGGCTGCTCTACCCGGCCTTCGGCTTGCTGCTCTCGCCCATGGTCGCCGCCGGCGCCATGGCGCTCTCCAGCGTCAGCGTGCTCGCCAACGCTCTGCGCCTTCGCGCCTTCAAGCCTTCGCCCGCCCCCGCGACCGCCTCCCAACCCGCCGTTCAAGGAGCCGCCGCATGAACATTGGTCAGGCGTCGAAGGCGTCCGGCGTGACCACCAAAATGATCCGCTACTACGACGAGATCGACTTGGTGCGGCCGGCGAGCCGGACGGGCTCGAACTACCGCGAATACGATCATCGCCAGATCAACGAGCTGCGCTTCATCAAGCGCGCCCGCAGCCTGGGCTTCTCGATGGAGGAGATCACTCAGCTCCTGTCGCTTTGGCGAGACCGGGCTCGTCCGAGCCGCGAAGTGAAGGCGATCGCCGACAGGCACGTGGCGGACCTCGACGCCCGCATCGCCGAGATGCAGGCGATGGCCGACACCCTGCGGCACCTTTCACACTGCTGCGCCGGCGACGATCGGCCGGAGTGCCCGATCCTCGCAGATCTGATGGACGGCAAGGAGCCATCGGAGCCTGTTGGACGGCGGCGCTCCTTCAATCACTAGCCCTGCAATATCCGTCCGGCATCAGCGACGGCTCCGAATGGATCTTCTGAGAGGCTATCGCCGCCAGCCCGTCGTGAAGTCGAGGGTCCGCAGCAGGGCAAAAGTGTTGCAGCTCGACGTCCCGAGCGCACGACAGACATCGGGAATCTTACGGTTCGCCCGCTGGCGGTTCGGGCTCGAGGTCTCGTTGCTGACCACGCAGCGCTCTTGAGGCGCCCGCAGCGCATAGGCGATCAGGAAGGGGTCGCGACCGACGCGCTCCAATTCGACGTCGTTCAAGTCGGAGGCATATCCATCATCGATGACCCGCTGGACGTCCTCGGGTGCGATCACCTCGTCGAGCACGACGGCGCGCCTCACTTCAACCCGCTGCAGCCAGCCGTAGAGAAGATCCTTCTCCGCGTCGCCCGTCCCGTCTCGCACCTCCTCGAAGATCTCGAGCGGCATGCAGATCCGCTCCTGCTCGGCCTGGTGCAGCAGCCAGTCCCAGAACTCCGGCACCCGATTGATCGGGTAATAGTTGTTGTGGGCGGTGATCAGGACGTTGGCGTCGAGCAGGTAGAGCACTAGCTGGCGCCCCCGGCGACCAACGGCTCCACGTTGCGCGGGCGGACGCCAAGGATCTTGCCGGCCTTGGTCGGCGTGAGCGTGCCTTCATCCAAGGTCCGACGGACGAGTTGCAGGAGCGCGCCGCCCAGCTTGTGCCGACGAACCACATAGTAATTGGGGCCGCCCTCCGCGGCACGTTCCCGCTGCCGCCGTTCGTCGCGATCCCTCAGATATTCCTCTCGGAAGGCTCCGCTAACCGTTCGCCAGCGCTCCTCGGTCAGGGCTCCCGTCAGGCGAAGCCGGTACGCCACAAGGGCCCGGCTGATGTGGCGCCCCGTCGAGAACTCGGTGATCCGCTGCTGAACGGCCGCGAGGTCGACATTGCTGACATCAAGCCCGGCGAGCTCCTCGGCCGGGAGCAGCAAGGCGCTGGCCACGTCATTGCAGAAGCGCTCCATCCGCGCCTCCATCGACCCGCCGCTGATGCCGGTCTGCCCCAGCACCACATGCGCAAGCTCGTGCAGCAGCGTGAAGGCCCAAGCCGACTTGGCGTCCTGGTCGTTGACCACCACGAAGGATGCGATCTCGTCGGCGAGGGCGAAGCCCCGGAAGGCCTCCACGTCGATTGCACTATGGTGCGAGCCGAGGTTGCCGATGAGCAGAACGAAAACCCCGGCGGCCTCGGCCTGGCGCCGCAGATAATTGAACGCGAGCTCGGTCGTTCGCTGCGCACGGAATTCGGCCAGGTTGAAGCCTATCGCCTCCTGCACCGCGCGCGCGACGCCGGCGACGCCGTCGCTCAAGGTCCGCGATCCGACGAAGCCGAGCGGGGAGGCGTCCTCGTCCTCCAGCAGCGCACGCACCACGCCCTGGCGGGCGCGAATATCTCGCACCAGCGCATCCACCGCGCCAGCGGCGTCGGCGCGCTGGTCGTCCGGAAGCGTTCGGAAGTCCTCACCGCGATCGGCCTTCGGCGGCGGCTTGGCCAGATAGAAGGTGATTAGCGGCCGTCGGTAGACCTGCGCCATCTTCAGCAGGGTGGGCCGGCTGACCTCCCCTTCCCCCGCTTCCAATGCGGCGAGTCGCTGCGCACCGGCGCCCTGGCGCGTGTCCCGCAGCCCGACCTTCTGTGCAGCCTCCGGCAGCGCGAGACCGGCGGTCTCACGCGCCCAGGTCAGAATGGCCGGGTTCACGTGGGTCATGGCGTATCCATGCCCCGAATTGGTTGATGGGGCGAGAAGCTCCTCCAGCTGAAGCCTAGCATGGCGCGGCCTCGGCGCCGTCGGCCTCGTCCCTGGCCAGCCGTCGATAAAGGGTCGCCCGCCCGCACCCGATCAACTTCGCAGCCGACGGCACGCTTAGCGAGCCGCTGCGCAGCAAGGGGCCATAGTGGGCCCACTGGTCGTCGCTGATCTTGGCGGGACGACCAAACCTTACTCCCCTCGCCTGGGCCGCCACCCGCCCCGCGCCCGTCCGCTGCAGGATCAAGCTCCGCTCGAACTCGGCAATGCCGGCGAACACGGTGAGCACCATCTTGCCCGCTGCCGAGGTCGTGTCGGCCCACGGCTCAGCCAAGGAGCGCAGACCCGCGCTGCGCTCGGCGATCTCTTCCGCCAACGTCAACAGATCCCGCGTCGAGCGCGCCAGCCGGTCCAGGCGCGAGACGACGATGACATCGCCCTCCCGCAGGTGCTCCAGGAGGCGATCGAGCTCCGCGCGGGCCCGCTTCGCCCCCGACACCTTCTCTTCGAAGATCTTCCTGCAGCCAGCTTCCCTCAACGCCGCGCGCTGCAGCGCGAGGTCCTGGTCATCGGTCGAAACGCGGGCGTAACCGAGCAGCATGCCGAAGAGTCTCAAAACCCGTCTCGATAGTCAACGCTTTCGAGACCGACTTTTGAGACAGGCCGCGTTGCGGAGAACCGTGCATTCACGCCGCGTCCCGAAACTTAGGAGTTTCGGGACGCGGAGCCGGACCGGATGGGACTCCACAGCGGCGATAGTTCTCGTTATGTTCGCCCGCAGGAGCCCCCTCATGACGACTGAGCACACGACCCTCGCCGGCGTGCCATTTCTCGCCCTCTATCACCACGACGGACGATTCCTCCGACTTCCCGGTCTCTTCGCGTTCGCGCGCTGGAAGGGCGGCGGCCGCTACCAGGTCCTGCATCTGGAGCTCGCCGAGGACATAGCGTGGGCTGCCGGACCCGGGCATCCGCGCTGGGGCTGGGCGCTGCAGGCGCGTATGGACACCCTCCTCATTCACCTGCTCGGAGCCGCACATGCGTTGCCCGAGCCCGGGCAGAGCGTCGAAGCGGACTGGCACCCTGACGCGTGCGTGGCCCTTGGTGCGGACGAGGACGCCCTGGCGGCGGTCACCCTACTCGTGACGGCGCAAGCATGAGGCCCCTCATCTACAAGGTGGAGCGGGCCCGCAGCCTGCCCGACGCCGGCAGGCACACCCTCTATTTCATGATCCGCTCGGGTAGCCGTAGCCGCCCGCATAAATTCTTCCGGCCCGGCGAGATCCCAGAGTTCGACGGCGATGTCGCCTGGTTCGAGATCGAACGGAAGGGCGGCGCCTGGACGTTCCTGCGCCAAGTGGAGCCCGCCCCTAGGCGGTGCTTGCGCCGCCGGTCGGCCACAGGCCATTCTTGTGCGATGTGTGGCCGTTTCGACACTTCTCACCTCACCTGGGCGGAGATCCACGACCAGCTCGCGGGGTTCGCGACAGTCGCCACGCCACCGCTGAATCTGGAACCCAGCGGTGACGTGCGACCGACGACCGCCCAGCTCACGGCGCGAATTGGAAGCGATGGTTGGGCGCTCGAAAAGATGCGCTGGGGCCTGGTCCCGTCGTTCTGGAACGGCAAGCCCCTGAAGGACACGGCCAAAGGGGCGAAAGACGGCTTCAAGCTGACGACCTTCAACTGCAAGGTGGAGAATTTCGCGCCGGCCGCAAAGCGCTCCGCCACCTTCGCGCAGCCCTTTCAGGCGCGCCGCTGCCTCGTGCCGGCGAGCGCCTGGTATGAGTGGACCGGACCCGAGGGCGCGAAGGCCAAGCATTGCTTCGCCCGCGCCGACGGCAAGCCGATCTGGTTCGCCGGCCTATGGAACCGTTGTGAGACGACCGACGCCGGCGAGGTCGCCAGCTTCACAATCCTGACCGGCCCATCGGCCGGATGGTTGGGCGACTACCATGACCGCGCGCCCGTCATCCTCGAGCCGCCGGAATGGGGGCGCTGGCTCGATCCGACGCAGTCCAGCGCCGAACTCTTCGCCATGGTCCGACCGGAGCGGTTCGAGATCCGGGCGGCAGCCTAAGCCCGGGCTGCGTGGCCGACGGCGCGAAGCGCCGGCATTTTTTTCGGATGGCGAGGGCTGCGCCCTCGCCCCGCAAGGGCCCAGTGCCTCGCTGCGCTGCGGCCGCGCCGCCTCCCTTGCGGGGCTCACCCGCTCATTGGCGCGGGCCTAGTCCCTTTGCAGGACTGGCCTGCAAAGTCGGCCGTAGCGAATTTCCGCGCCAGAGAGGCGCGTCTTGTGCGTGAGCGCCGGCGCGGAGCGCCGCGGCGCGATCTTGGGCGGGACGATAATGGCCGTGCGAGAAGGCGGGCCAGTCGAGCGCCCAGCCGGCGCCCACCATGATCTCGGCGATGTCGCGGCCCCAGGGGTCGAGGCAACGAGCCACCAAGCGATCGTGCGACGGCGGCCCTGCTTGGCGGCACGTGAGGGGATGATCGCCGACGGCGGCGGCCAGGTAGCGCGTCGCCACAGGGCCGTTCGGCGTCGAGGCCTCCGGCGCATCGACGCCCCAAAGCCTGATCTTGTCCTTGCCGATCCAGAAGGTGTCACCGTCGACCACGCGCGAGACGGATCCGACAACGGGGCGGAAGGTCGGAAGCGGCGGGGCCTGCTCCCGCAGCCCGCCGACGACCTGCGGACCGCCCAGCGCGAGGGCGATCGCGGCGAACGCAAGGAACAGACCTGTGTTGAGGGTCAGGCGCGGACGCCGGAATCGTAGGAACCGGATCATCGGGCCAGCGCCCCTCCATTCGGGGTCGATGCAGCCCACCGTCGGTTCCTGGGATTCTCGGCCGAAAACGCGAGGCTTTCCTCGGAAAGCCCCTTGCGGCGGTGGGGGCGGCCTCGCCGGTTTTCCAGTTCGAAGACCATAGGAACCAGCGGACTCAAGAATAACTTGTCGGGCGTAGCCCGACGCCGATTGGGGGATGCCGGGTGGGAGGGCGCGTTAGCGCCCGGGGCGTAGCCGCGAAGCGGCGAAGCGAGCCGGCGGGGGCGAAGCCCCCAAGAGGCGGTGTCTTGGGTGTGGTTTGGGCTTGGCGCGCCGTTAGAAGAGACTCTGTTATAGATTAAGGTTAAGGCGTTAAGGGCTGTGGATAAGCTAACTAAGCTTTGGAATTTCACGGATTTTCGGCGCGGTCGGTTCCTAATACCCCGCCATTCGGTTCCTGTTACCACGAATGACGGTTCCGAATACACCGTGAGTTGCGGTTCCTGATCCCCCGTGCAGTGCGGTTCCCGATACCCCGAGGGGCCGGGTTCCTGAAACCCCGAGCCCTGCGGTTCCTGAAACCCCGAGGGAGCAGCCGGCCAACCGGCAGGTCGAACGGTTCCTGATACCCCGACAATCGGCCGCCTGGCGGGCCAGCCGCCCGGTTCCTGAAACCCCGACACGCCAGCAGCGGCAGGCAATGTCGGATTTCTAAATCTATCCGCCACTGGATTCGCATCTCAGCATCGAATCGAGCTCTTCTACTCGACTCAGGCTCAAGGGCTGGTTCCTGAAACCCCGAGTGGCTGGAGCAGGATTCGCCGAATCGGCGCGAATCGGCGTCCATTGGGCGACTCCGCCCCAGCGCCGGGTTCCTGAAACACCGAGTCGCCGCACCGCCGGCCGGGTCCGCGCAGGGGAGCTGGTGAACATCGCTCTCCAAGCCCCTAGGTCGGCATGATCGCCCGCTTGTCGCTGCAAGCGCCCGCGAACTCAGAGGGGGCGTGGCCGTTCTCGATCCAGGCGGACCAGGCCTGGTCAAATTCGCGGGGGTCGCGCGCGGCGTCGATCCAGGCGGCCCGTCCATCTTCCCTGTGGCGCTGGCCAGCATCGCCGGCCCGGCGCTCTTTGCTCTCCTCGGCGACAAACGCGCGGTCGATGAAGAGCACCGCAGGGCTCCCGTCCTGCGTCTTCATCTCCTTCATCGCGTAGCGAGGTAGCTGGTCGGACCGACACATCTCGCGCAGGCGGAAGGTGAACTTCTTGAACGGCGACTCGCTGCCGGTCTTGGTGTGCAGCGTCTCCATCTTGCACACCCAGCCTTTCGGCTGACTGCCGGCGTGCTTGCGAGCGACGCGGTAAATGGCGCGCTCGATGCCGCCGGTCAGCAGGAAATACTCCCGGTCGAGGGTCAGCACCTGCCCGCCCATGATGCCTTCGAGCAGCCAGTCGGGCACGCGCAACGTGAGCGACTTCAGCTGCTCCGGATCCTCCGGTCCTTCGCCGTCGCCCTCGATGTCGCCCAGGTAGTGGAAGGCGATGTAGCGGCGTTTGCCGGCGCGGATGTTGGTCTCGACTTCCGTGGTGCGCAGGCGGCGGATCGCCTTCATGAGTTCCACATAGTCCTGCCCGCCGGTGCTGCGCGCGATCCCACGAAGCAGCTCGTAGGGCGTCGTATGGATGATCGGCCGGACCTCGTTCTTCCCGGCGTCCTTCTGGGCCATGATCCGCGAGATGCACCAGATGAGGATGTCGGCGTCCCAGATCGTCGCCATGCCGTGGGTCGGGTTGGCGTTCACCTTGATCCAGAGCTTCCCGTCCGGGCTCTCGTAGTGGATCGACTTGTTGCGCTTGCGCTTCGAAATCGAGAAGAACGGGCGCTCCATCATCTCCGCGCTGTCCTTGGGCGCGTAGTCGACCAGATCGGAGATGAAAAAATCCCGGATGGGATGCGGGTCTGTGCGGGCGCTCATCGCTCACCCATTGGCGCCTTTCCCGCCGCCTTTAGGACCTGGTCGAGGCCTTCGCCGACGAGCGCCTGGACGGTGACGCCGCGCTCGACGGCCAGCAGCTTTACGGCGCGGGCCAATTCCGGTGAGAAGTAGCCGGCGATCATGGTCTTGCCCGCGCGGGCCCGCCCGGGCGGCGGCCCACGTTCGCTGATGCGCGGGGCGGCTTGGGGGGCGCGGCTCATAGGGGTTCTCCGTGCGCAGGTTGGTGGACGTGTGGACACCTCCACGCGTCCACGATGACCCAAAGCTATGAGTCGGTCGAGGGCCCGCAGCCGAATTCGTGTTGCCGCGATGTTCCAATCCAAGACTCCGGCCAAAAACACAATGGCTCCGCTTGCCTTCGAATTCGGTGCGCCGCAGGGTTGCACCAGGCTTTCCGCCGACTCCCCAAAAAATAGCACTTGATCAGCGAATCGCGGCCGGTCTACTGTCGGATTTACCTGGAAATACGACATTTTCCGGGCAAGTACCGGTTTAGGGCGCGCGGCTGGCGCTGCGCGGCGAATGATGACGCTCGCGTCGAGATTGCAGTGCAGTAGGAGCGTCGCGCGTTCCAAAGCCTTGTCGGGCAAGGGCCCACGCCCTGCGACTGGAGCGCTCACTCATGTGACGAGGAGCGCCGGCTGATGGTCTTGGAGCTCACCGCAGTCCTGGCGCTCGCCCAGCGGTGTGCTCCGTCCGTAGCCCCGGAGACGATGCTGACCATCGTTCAGGTGGAGAGCCATTATAACCCGCTTGCCATCAACGTGAATGGCGCGGCCGACCCGGCGCCAGCGCGCACGACCCAAGAAGCGATCCGCACGGCTGAGGCGCTGATCGGCCAGGGCCGCAGCGTCGATCTCGGCCTCGGGCAGATCAACAGCAAAAATCTCGGTTGGCTCGGCATGAGCGTCGCCGACGCGTTCGACGCGTGCCGCAACCTCGCCGGCGCGGCCAGGGTCCTCGAGGCCGCCTATCTCAGCGCGGCCCGCCTGGCCCCTCAGCAGCAGGCGCTTCGCATGGCCTTCTCGGCCTACAACACCGGAGACCATCGCCGCGGCTTCGCCAACGGCTACGTCGCCAAGGTCGAGGCCGCCGCGAGCCGGGTCGTACCAGCCCTCGGGGGCGTCGACCCCGCCCCTCCTTCCGCGCCGACGCCTGCGCAGCTCGCCCAGGAGATCGCCACAGAGAACCTGTCCGGGCAAGCGCCTTTGGCCGAGGAACCGCCCCCTTGGGACGTGTTCGCGCGCACCAAGGCCTCGCCCGTACTCGTGTTCGGAAGGTGAGCGAGATGATCGCCTTCTATGACGTCAAACGTGACCACGGCCGCCGACGCGACATATGCTGGACCCCTTGTGAGCATGGGGTGTGGCGTATGCCCGAGGCGACGATCCGGGAGCGAATGCTGACGAGTCTGCGGCCAAGAAGCGGCAGGATCGTTGGCGTGCGGATCGTCGAGGCGATCGACAGTACATGGACAATGTACGTCACGTTGAGCTGGAAGAGCGGAGAATATCTCGTCTCCGTCTACGGCTCTACGAAACCGAAGCGGTACAAACACTTAGCCGCCGCGGTCGCCCATTGTCGGGATGCGTACAAATACTACGGCCCGATAATTCTCGAAACTGAGAAGCAGGAGCCTCCCCCCCATGATGAGCTCACAAGCCATCACTAGTCAGGCGCCGGTCGCGCAGATAACGACCGCGCGCCGGGTCGGCGCAATCGCGTTCGCCACGATCGTCTTCACCCTCGGCCTGGCCGAACCGGCCCTCGCCCAGAACGTCGAAGGGCTCCTTCAAAACGTCCTGGACCTCCTCACCGGCAATACGGCCCGGCTGCTCGCCGTCATCGCCGTCGTGCTCCTGGGGATCGCCTGCATGTTCGGCCTTTTCGACTGGCGCCGCATCGCCATCGTCGTCGTCGGGATCGTCGTGGTGTTTGGCGCCGCGGAGATCGTCAACCTGCTGACGGGCGGCGCGGCCTAACGGCCCGCCGTCCCGCCGCGCGGCTCCGGGGGGCTGGCGTGCGGCGGGTGGAGATCCCCCCGTCATGGACGACGACGAACGCATCACCGAAGACACCTTGTTCCTGGCCTGCACGCGGCCGGCCATGGTCCTGGGCGTCCCTGTCGAAGCGATGGCGATGAACGTCATCGTCACCGGCTTCATCTACCTGGTCGGACACAGCCTGCTCTACTTGAGCGTCGGCGTGGCGCTGCACTTCATCTTCCGCGCCATCGTCAAGCACGACCACAACGCCTTCCGGGTGCTGTTCATGTGGTTGGAGACGAAGGGCCGGGCCCGCAACCGCGGCTGGTGGGGCGGCAGTTCCCCTTCGCCCCTGAAGGTGCTGCGCCACTACAACAAGAAGGACTTCCCGAATGGGTAAGGCTGCGGCCCTCCGTGTCGCCCCGACGGCGCGCGCGCCTACCGGTGTCCTGAAGCGCGAGACCGAGCTGGGGAACAACCTCCCCTACGCCCGGCACGTCTCGGACCACGTCGTCGCGCTCGACAGCCGGGCCTTGATGATCTGCTTCAAGCTCGATGGCGCGTCCTTTGAGACCGCCGACGTACGCGACATCAACGACTGGCACGCCAAGCTCAACAACGCTTGGCGCAATCTGGCCGACGAACGCCTGGCGATCTGGACTCACATCGTGCGCCGTGAGGATCGCGGCTATCCCGAGGGCAAGTTCCGCTCCGACTTCGCCCGCGGCCTTGACGCCGAGTACCGCAAGCGGGTCACCGGGACGCGGCTCTTCACCAACGACCTCTATGTCACCCTTGTGCTGCACCCCGGCCGCGATGCGGCCGAACGCGCCGCGGCCTTCTTCAGTCGCCTGCGGGTCCGCAACAAGGCGGGCCTCGAGGTGGACGAGGATGCGATCCGCACCCTCGAAGACAAGGGGCGGGACCTCCTTCAATACCTCTCACGGTATGGCGTGCGGCCGCTGGGCCTCTACGAGCACAACGGCCTCTGGTTCTCCGAGCCCATGGAGCTGCTGCACCTGGTGCTCACCGGACGCCCGCAGCGTATGCCGCTCGTCCGCGGCCATCTGGGCCACGCGCTCTACACCTGCCGGGTGATCTTCGGCCGCGAGGCGCTGGAGATCCGCGAGCCGGGCGAGGAGAAGTTCGCCGGCATCTTTGGCGTCAAGGAATACCCCGCGGCCACCCGGCCCGGGCTCTGGGATGGGCTTCTGCGCGCCAAGTACCCGTTCGTTGCGACCCAGTCGTTCGCCTTCCTGTCGAAGGCCTCGGCGCGCGCGATCATGGAGCGCAAGCAGAACCAGCTCATCAAAGCCAACGACCGGGCGCACTCCCAGGTCGACGGCCTCAACGACGCCATAGACGATCTGGTGAGCAACCGCTTCGTCATGGGCGAGCATCAGTTCTCTATGCTGGTCTACGGCGCCAGCACCAAGGAGCTGGCCGACAACATGTCGGCCGCGCGCGCCACCCTGGCGGACTCCGGCCTCGTCGTGGCGCGGGAGGACCTGGCGTTGGAAGCGGCCTTCTGGGCCCAGTTCCCCGGCAACTTCGCCAAACGCAGCCGTCCGGCGGCGATCAACTCCCGCAATTTCGCGGCGCTGTCGCCGTTTCACACCTATCCGTCCGGCCGACCGAGCGGGAACCATTGGGGCCCGGCGGTCGCGCTCCTGCGCACTTCGGCCCTCTCGCCGTTCTACTTCAACTTCCACGCCGGCGACCTCGGCCACACCTTCATCTGCGGCCCGTCCGGGTCGGGCAAGACCGTCGTCCAGAACTTCATGCTCGCCCAGCTCGAGAAGTTCGGCGTGCAGCAGGTCTTCATCGACAAGGACCGTGGCGCCGAGATTTTCATCCGTGCGTCCGGCGGCGCCTACCTGACCCTGAAGAATGGCGTGCCCACGGGCTTCGCCCCGTTCAAGGCGCTGGAATACAACCCCGCCAACCTCGTTTTCCTCTCGCAGCTGGTCCGCAAGCTCGTGACCCCGCACGATCGGCCGTTGAGCGTGCAGGAGGAACGGCTGATCGCCGACGGCATCGCCGCCCTGCAGCCCATGGAGCCCCGCCAAAGGTCGCTGCTCGCGTTGCGTCAGCTCCTCGGCCAGCGCGACGCCGAAGGGATCGGGGCCCGGCTGGAGAAATGGACCCGGGCCGGCGCTCTCGGCTGGGTCCTCGACAATGACGCCGACCAGGTTTCGCTCGATGGCCGCCTGCTCGGGTTCGACATGACGGACTTCCTGGACAACGCCGAGGTCCGCACGCCGATCATGATGTACCTCGTCCACCGGCTCGAAGCCCTGGTGGATGGGCGTCGCCTCGTGGTCGACATCGACGAGTTCTGGAAGGCGCTGGGCGACGAGAGCTTCCGCGGTCTCGCCCAGGATGGGCTCAAGACCTACCGGAAGAAGAACGCCTTCATGGTGTTCGGCACACAAAGCCCGGCCGATGTCCTCCGCTCTGAGATCTCGCACACGATCTTGGAGCAATGCCCCACCAAGATCTTCCTGCCGAACCCCTATGGCCAGGCCCGCGACTACGTCGACGGCTTTGGCCTCACCCGTGAAGAATTCCGGCTGATCCGCGAGGAGCTTTCGCCGGAGTCGCGGATGTTCCTCGTCAAGCAGGGACACAACTCCGTGGTCGTGGAGCTGAACCTCAACGGCCTCGAGGACGAGCTGGCGGTCCTGTCCGGCCGGGCGGAGACCGTCGAGCTGCTGGACCGCATGCGAGCCCAGCATGGCGACGACCCGGCCGTTTGGGGGCCGATCTTCCACCAAGAGCGACGGAGAATCCTATGAGAACGCGACTCCTCGGGGCGGCGGCGGCCGCCTTGATGCTGGCGGCCGCGGCGCCGGCCTCGGCGCAAATGACCGTGACTGACCCCGGCGCCTACGTCCGGATGCTGCGACAGCTCAATGAGGCGAGAGCCCAACTGCAGGAGCTTCAGACGCAGGTTCAGCAAGGAACCGAGCTGATCTCCCAAGGCCAGCGGCTCTACGACGATTTCAACAAGCTGACCAACGTGAACAGCCTCGCCGGCGTCCTGAACAATCCAGCGCTGCGGCGTTACCTGCCCGCAGAAGTGCAGGACACCTCTCGCCTGCTCAATGGCACGCTGTCGGACCTCGGCTCGATCGGCACCCGCGCCTCGTCCATCCGCGACGCCAACCGCCTCTTCACGCCGGTCACGTCCGGGCTCTCGACGGTCGAACAATATTACCAGGACTCCCTCGTGAAATCCGGCGACCGCGCCGCACGAGACATCGCCTTGGGCGAGAGCGCCTACCGCACCGCCGCCCAGCGGCAAGCCGGCCTCGACGAGCTCCGGATGGCCCTGAGCAATGCCAGGACCGCGAAGGAGGTCATGGACCTTCAGGCGCGGATCGACGCCGAACAGGCGCTGATCGCGAACGACCAGATGCAGCTCCAAGGCCTCGCGATGATGCAGGACGCCGAGCGCCGGCTGGCGGAGCAGCGCGACCGTGAGGCGCGGGCCGCCATGTATCGTCAAACGATGGACGACTACCGGGCGGGCTTCCAATGAGAGCAGCCGGCGCCCCGCTCATACTTCCGCTGCTGGTTGGCCTCGCCGCATGCCAGCCGGAGCCGCGCTCAGCCTCCTATTTCGAGGCGCATCCGCAAGAGCGAGTCGAGGTGGTCGCGGACTGTCGCATCGGCACCCACCGTGGCGAGGAGTGCAAGAACGCTCAATTCGCCGCCGAGAAGGCCGCCCGCACCAAAACTATGAACGACTACAGGAGCGGCTTTTAGCCGCCGAGCGCCATGCCAGCATCCATCTTTCAGCCAGCCTACGACTATGTGGACTCGCGGCTGACGGCGGTCCTGACGGACGGCCTGGGCAACGTGATTGCGCAAGTAGCCGGTCCGCTGCGCGTGGCGCTCATCCTGTACATCGTGCTCTGGGCGTACTCGGTGCTCGCAGGACGGATCACCGAGCCGGTGATGGATGGCGTACTCAGGCTCGTGAAGCTCTGTTTCATCTACGCCGTAGCAACAACCGTCGCCTACAATACTTACGTCACTGATCCGCTATTCAACGACCTCCCTAACTGGCTTGCCGAAGCGATTAGCGGAAGTGGCGCGCCGAGCGTCGGAGCTGCCTTCGACACTTTTTTCAATCGTGGCGGTTACCTCGCGACGAAGATCTTCAACAGCGCCACTCTGACGGACCCCGGGCCTTATGTTACCGGCGCCGTTGTCTGGGTCGTCACCGCGCTTACGGCTGCACTTGGCTTCGGCATTGTCATGCTGGCGAAGGTCGCGCTCGCGGTCCTGGTGGCGCTCGGACCGATCTTCATCGCGTGCCTCGTATTTGAAGCATCGCGCATGTTCTTCTACGGCTGGCTGAAGCAAGGCGTGAACTACCTGATCCTGTTCGCGCTGATCATCACCGTTTTCCAAATCATCCTTGCCTTGGTCGAAGGCCAGTGGGGAAACATTGACGGCCAGGCAGATCCCAATGCAGCCGGGCTGCTCTTCATCGCCTTGTGCCTGTTGGGCGCGATCTTCTTCCTCCAGACCCCCAATATCGCCGCGGGCATCGCGGGAGGCGCAGCGGCCGGCGTCGGTGATTTCGCGAACGCTGCGCGGGGCGCGCTAGGCGGTCAGCCCGGGCAACCTGCTTCTGCCGGGGGCGGTCGGAGCCCGCGGGGCGCAGGCGGCGGGTCAGTGAATCCGACGCGCCAGACCACGGCCAGCCGCAACGGCCACCCTCGCCGATGACACTTTCCCTCGCCCCTCAGGAGACCACCACGTGTTGCGTACACTGACCCTGACGGCCTGCGCGTTCACGCTGGTGGCCTGCTCGACCACCAGCACGTCCAAGCCCAAGTCTTGCGACGGCCACAGCCGCCGGCCCGTCAACGTCTATGGCTCGATCCTCCCTGGCTCGCCGGTGCCGGCGACCACGGCGCCCGTCCCGGCCCCGCCCACACCCGGCCCGAACGGCAAGCCCGCGAAGCCGGCAAAGAACACGGCAGCGCCGCCCAAGGTGCCCGGCGTGGTTCCTAAAACCCCGACAAGTGGATCGGCTCGGCCGGAAGCGAAACCGCGGCGAGTTTCGGCGCTGCCGCAAGCCTTCCCGAGCTGCGCACAGGAGGGCCGCGGATGACCGGCGTCCCTGCAGACGATCTCAAAGGCTATTTCGAAGAAGCCCGGCGCTGGGACCAGGACAGGATCCAAGCTGCGAATCGCTCAAAGAAGCTGGCCTGGACCATAGCTGCCGTCGCCAGCGCGCTTGCGGTCGCGTCGATCGGCGCCGTGGCGGCGCTCGCGCCCCTGAAGACGGTCGAACCTTTTGTGGTGCGCGTGAACCAGACGACCGGCGCTGTCGACGTCATGACCGGTCTGAAAGGCTCGCGCGACGTCACCTACAACGAGGCGGTCAGCAAATACTTCCTCGGGCAGTATGTGCGAGCCCGGGAGGGTTACCTGCCGCCGGCCGCGGAGGAGAACTTCAGGTTCGTCTCGATCATGTCGACGCCCGACGAGCAACAGCGTTGGGCCGACGCCTACCGGTCGACTAACCCGACGAGCCCGCAGGCCACCCTCGGCGCTGATGGCGTCGCCACAGTGGCGATCCGCAACATCACCTTCATCAACCCCAAGGTGGCCAACGTCCGGTTCACGAGGACGGTACGCAAGGCCCAGGAGGTCCAGACCAGCGATTGGATCGCCACGCTGACCTTCACCTACACTCAGGCCCCCATGCTGGAATCGGACCGACTGCGCAATCCGCTCGGCTTCCAAATCCAGAACTACCGGGCCGATCCGGAGATCTCCCAATGATGCGGAAGCTGCTCGCCGCCGCCGCTTGCGCGGCGCTGACCACGGCCGCCACGCCAGCGGCCGCCGTCGATGTCCCAAAGCCCGGCAAGGCGGACCCTCGGGTGAAGGAGGTCGACTATGACCCCAACCAGGTCGTCCGCGTCGTCGGGACGTTTCGCACGGCCACCCAGATCATCTTGGGGCCGGGCGAGGAGATCCAGCATGTCGCGCTGGGCGACACCGTCTCGTGGGAGGTCGCGGCCGAGACCAACATTCTGTTCATCAAGCCACGCGAGAAGGGCACCCCCACCAATTTGATCGTGACGACCCGCCGCGGCGCGGAGCTGCGGAACTACACCTTCGAGCTCGGCATCCGCTCAGGCGCGATCACCGCCAACTCGCCTGACACCTACTTCCAGGTTCGTTTCCGCTATCCGCAGGACGAGCGCGCCGCCGCCGCCCAGGTTCTCGCCCGTCAGGCGGGCATGATTGAGAAAGCCCGAACCGGCCTGATGCTCGATCACGCCGTTGTCGAGGGTCCGCGGAACCTCAACTACACGATCCAGGGCTCATCGCGGCTGCAGCCGTCCGAAGTCTCCGACAACGGCCAGTTCACGGTGCTGAGGTTCCCGTCAAATCAGGAGCTCCCGGGCTTCTTCACCGTCAATCCGGACGGCTCCGAGAGCCAGGTCCCCTTCGATGTGCGCGATGAGTTCGTGGTGATCCACACCGTGGCGCCCAAGGTCGTCCTCCGCCGCGGCCGGGAAGTCCTCTGCATCTTCAACGAGGCTGTTCGGCCCTACGGCGTGAACCACGGGACCTACACCGCCTCGCCGTCCGTCGAACGCACAACCCGCAACCCGGGGCAATAGAGCCATGAGCGACACCCACGATCCCGGCGCGTCACGCCGGTCCGAAGACGATATCCGCAGCGACGCCGGCGCAGACGATCCGTTCAAGCGCCGCCGGGCCCAGGACGAATCGAATGTACCGCCCGAGTACCGCGAGCCCGAGCGCGCCGCTGGCGTTCCGGGTGAGCGCGGCATCACCCCGGTCGCCGGCCGCTTCAGCTCCAACCAAGCTAAAATGGCCGGCATCGCGGCGATGGTCGGCGGCGCCTCTCTCCTCCTGTTCCTCACCTGGGATCGGGGGGATGCCCAGAACAAGGATGAGCCGAAGGAGCCGGCGCGGCAGGTCGTGAGCTACGACCAGGTCGCGAAGACGCCGCCCCCGCCCCTTCCGCCGGCTCCCACGGCCGGAGGCGTCGCGCCCGGCGTGGATCCTCTGACGGGCCAGCCGCTGGCCCCTGGTCAGGTCGTGCCGGCCCCCGGTCCCTATGCCGGCGGGCCCGCCGGAGGGGCGACTGGCCAGGCGCGGGAGAGCCTGGCCGATCTCTCCCGCCGCGCGCCGGTGATGGCGTTCAGCGCCTCAGGCGCCGGTCGGCCGACCAGCGCCTATGGCGCGCCGACGCTCGCCAGCATGGCGCAGGGTGAAGCCCCACCTCGCACACCGACGGAGCTGGAGAACCTACGCCGCGGATCGGCCATCAACACGGCTCGCGCCAAGGTCCTCGGCGATCGCAGCTACATGATCCTGGCGGGCACGCAAATCCCGTGCGTCTTGCAGACGGCGATGGACTCTTCGCTCCCGGGCTACACGACCTGCATCATCCCGCGTGACGTGTTCTCGGATAACGGCCGCGTCGTGCTGCTGGAGAAGGGCACGAAGGTCCTCGGCGAATATCGCGGGGGCATGCAGCGAGGTCAGCGCCGGCTTTTCGTCCTCTGGACGCGGGCCGTAACGCCTCGAGGCGTGGCGATCGACCTGGCCTCCCCCGCCGCCGACTCGCTGGGCCGCTCGGGCTTCGGCGGCGACCTCGACAATCGCTTCTTCGAACGGTTCGGCGGCGCGATCCTTCTCTCCCTCGTCGACGATGGGGTCTACATCGCGGCCCAGGGCGACCGGCGGGAGTTCCAGAACACCGTGCGCGTCCCCTCCGACGTGGCCGGCGTCGCCCTCCAGAACTCGATCAACCTGCCGCCCATCCTGCGGAAGAACCAGGGCGAGGACGTGGGGATCATGGTCGCCCAGGACTTTGACTTCTCCGACGTCTACGGGGTCAGCGCACGATGAACGCGGACAGCTCCGTCCTCGTCCACTACCTGCAGCCGATCCAGCGCCTGCTGGAGCCAGCGGACGTCACGGAGCTCGTCATCAACCGGCCTGGCGAGGTCGGCGTGGAGGGCCCTGGCGGCTGGCGCTGGCACGAACTGCCGGACCTCACCCCGGCATGGCTCGCCACCCTCGCCAATGCCGCGGCCGCCTTCACGCGCCAGGACGTCAATGCCGAGATGCCGATCTGCTCGACGGTCCTCCCGCAAGGGGAGCGCTGTCAGATCGTGCTTCCGCCGGCCGTCCCGGCCGACAGCGTCTCGATCACCATCCGCAAGCCGTCCAGCGTCACCTTCGGCATGGACGACTTCACCCGCGCCGGACTCTTCGAGGCGGCCAAGGCCGCCACCGACGAGCTGGACGAGACCGAAGGCGAGCTGCTGCGGCTGCGGGACGCCCGGACCTGGCCGGCCTTCTTCGAGCTGGCCGTGCGCGCAAGAAAGAACATCCTGATCAGTGGCGCCACCGGATCGGGCAAGACCACCTTCAGCAAGGGCCTCATCCAGCTTATCCCCGACCATGAGCGCCTGCTGACGATCGAAGACACCCGTGAGCTGACGGTGCCTCATCGCAACGTCGTCCACCTCATCTATTCGAAGGATCAGCAAGGGCTCGCGAAGGTCGGGCCCAAGCAGCTCCTCGAAAGCGCGCTGCGGATGCGGCCTGACCGGATCTTGCTGCAGGAGCTGCGAGACGGAACCGCCTTTTTCTATCTTCGCAACGTGAACTCGGGCCATCCCGGCTCGATCACTACGGTTCACGCCGATTCCGCTTCCCTCGCCTTCGAGCAACTAACCCTCCTCGTGAAGGAATCCGAGGGCGGCCGCGACTTGGGCCGCGAAGACATTCGCAGCCTCCTCCACCTGCTCGTCGATGTCGTCGTGCAGATGAAGAAGGTCGAAGGCCGCTTCCGGATGACGGAGCTCTACTATGACCCGGTTCGCAAGCGCCACGCCGGCCGGTAAGGCCGGCATCATCGCAGCCGTCGCCGCCCTCCTCGTCGTCCTTTGGGCGATGTTGACGATGGTCGGCACGCTCGCCGGGATTGGCCGGCTCGGCGCCAACGTGGACTTTGTGGCCGTCCCAGGATGGCTGTGGACCTATCGCGGCCATCCCCAGGTGCAGCTTTGGTTCAAGGTCGCCGCCCTCGGCTCCAGCGTGCTCATCCTGGCGCTGAGCGTCCTGGCGGTCCTTCGGATTCGCCGGCCGCTCCACGGGGCCGCTCGCTGGGCGAGCGAAGGGGAAATCCTCCGCGAGGGCCTGCGCGCCAAGAAGGGGATCATCCTCGGCCGCAAAGGGTCGGGCTACCTGACGTTCGGCGGCGCAGAGCATGTGATGCTCTATGCGCCGACGCGCACCGGCAAGGGCGTCGGGGTCGTCATTCCGAACCTCCTCAACTGGCCCGACTCCGTCGTGGTCCTCGACATCAAGAAGGAGAACTGGGCGGCCAGCGCCGGCTTCCGGGCCGCGCACGGCCAGAAGGTCGTCATGTTCGATCCCCTCGACCCGGAGGGCCGGACCGCGCGGTACAACCCCTTGGGCTGGATCGATCGACGCAACGGCGTCGAGGTCCTGGACGAGCTGCAGAAGCTCGCGACCATGCTGTTTCCGGCGCCGGACAGGACCGACCCCTTCTGGGCGGAGGCGGCGCGCACCGGCTTTCTCGGCGTCGGCGCCTACGTCGCCGAGACCCCCGACCTGCCCTTCACCATCGGCGAGATCTACCGCCAACTCACCACGGGCAACCCAAAGGCCAAGTTCCCTGCCCTGATCGACGCCCGCGCCAAGGGCCCAGCCCCGCTCTCGCGCGGCTGCGTCAACGCCCTGAACGACTTCTGCTCGGCGTCGGACAACACCTTCGCCGGGATCAGGCAGACTATCACCTCGCGCATGAACCTCTGGCTCAACCCGCGCGTGGACGCCGCGACGAGCGCCAGCGACTTCGACCTGCGCGAGTTGCGCACCAGGCGCACCTCGATCTATCTGGGCGTCACCCCGGACAACATGGCCCGCGTGGCGCCCCTCTATAACCTCTTCTTCCAGCAGCTCGTGGACCTGAACACCCGCGAGCTGCCGGGCCGCGACCGCCATCCGCTACAGCTGCTGGTCCTGCTCGACGAGTTCGCCCGCCTCGGCCACGCCGCGGTCATCGCCAAGGGCTTCTCCTACGTGGCTGGCTATGGCCTGCGCCTCCTGCCCGTGATCCAGAGCCCGTCCCAGCTGCGGGCCGAATATGGACCGGACGTGGCCGACGAGATCATGACCAACTGCGGGGTCGAAGTGGTCTTCACCCCCAAGGAGCTGAAGGTCGCCCAGGACCTCTCCGAGCGCCTGGGCTACTACACCTATGAGGGTCGCTCGAAGAGCCGACCCACATTCGTCGGCTCCGGCAAGTGGACCACGACCGCCTCAGAACAGCGCCGCGCCCTCATGCTGCCCCAAGAGCTGCTGCAGATGAGCCGAGACGCGCTGATTGTCCTGCGCGGCGGCATCCCCCCGATCAAGGGGAATAAGCTCTACTTCTTCAACAACGGTGATTTCACCAAGCGGGTCCTGCCGCCGCCCGTGGTCCCTGCGCTGCCGGACGTCGCCGGCCAGAGCCCGGGCCGCAGCGGCGAGGCCGATCGCCTCGACGTCATGGCGGCGGACCTGGCGGCGCTCACCCGCACGGTCGGCGAGATCCACGCGCGCATTGTTGAGCGGCCGCTCACCGAGGCCGAGGCCGCCGGCGACACCGAGCTCAGCATGGAGGCCATCTCTCTGGAGCTGGACTCCGTCGACCTGGACGACCTCCCCGCCAGAGCCACGGAGGAACAATCCCAGGAGTGGATCGACCGCTACATCAACTCGGGCCTGCTGCTCGAGACCGACGCTATCGAACGCTGACTGTAGAGGAGGCCGCCCATGGCCGACGAAACCGATACCGGCGCCGATGCGGCGCCGACCCCTCCCCCGCCCCAGACCGCTGCGGCGCGACAGCCTGAGCTGCGCAGGAGACCACAGGATGAAGACCGTGACCCGCCGGAAAACACCGTCTCGCCGGTGTTGGAACGCACGGCCGAACCCGTCGCCGGCGCAGCCGCCGAGCCGGCCCAGCGCCCTCCCGCTGCGAGGGCGGAGGCCTCCCCTCGGCCGGCCAATGAAAACCAGCCGGAGCGGTTCTCGGTCGAGCGGGGCGACGTCCCCGACGCCATCAAGCGCCGCTACTATTCGGAGGAGCCGCAGTTCGCGGCCGAGGTCCGCTTCTTCACGGATGCGAAGAGCGACCAGCCCGCCTTCCGCGATGCCGGCGGCAAGTTGACGGCGCGCGACAACACGCCCGACGTCGTCCGCGATCTTGTCGCAATCGCCGAGCACCGCGGCTGGAAGGCCATCGAGGTCCGCGGCGACGACGCCTTCCGGCGGGCTGTTTGGCTCGAAGCCCGCACCGCCGGCCTTGAGGTGCGCGGCCACAAGCCCACGGAACGCGACCTGCAGGAGCTGGCGCGTCACCAGGACGCCAGGGACGTCAATTCGATCGCGCCGGCCAAGGAACGGGCCCGGGCCGCGGAGGAGCCCCAGGACCGGGCAGGACCGGCGGCCGAAGCGCCCCCTCCGTCGGCCAAGCCGCCCCGCATCGACTACGACAAGGGCGTCACAGGCAAGCTCCTGGAGAACGGGGAAAGCCCCTACAAGCACCGCCCCGGTCAGGAACTCACCCCCTTCGTGCGGGTCGAACAGAAGGACGGCCGCCAGGTCGAAGTCTGGGGCGTAGGCCTTCCCGCGGCCCTGCAGCGCTCAGGCGCTCAGGTCGGCGACGAGATCACGCTTCGCCGCGACGGCGTGGAACGCGTCTCCCGCGCGTTCGAGGTGCGCGACAAGGAGACCGGCGAGTTGAGCCTTCAGCAGCGCCAGGTGCCCCGCAACCGCTGGACCATCGAGGCTGAACGCTTCCGGGCCGCCACGCCGGCCGAAGCGGCCCGGGACCCGTCCCTGCGCGACGCCCAGAGCCGCCTGGCCGTTGTCGCCGCCGTGGTCAAGGACCGCCATCCGGATCCCGCGGTGCAGGAGCGGTTGATCGCCGGCGCCAAGGAGAAGATCGCCGGCCATATCGAGCACGGGGCCCGTTTCGCGCGCGCCCAGATCCGTGAGCCCGTCGCCGAGAAGGAGCGGCCCACCCCCGAACGCGCACCGGCGGCAGAAGCCGCGCCCGTTCCGCAGCCGGACGCCACAAAAGCCGGTCCCGAACGTACGCGGAGCCGTTGATGTCGCACCCCTCGCGGCCCGATGGGCCGACGGGCAAGTTTGTTCATACAAACACCCCTCAGCCGCAGCCCTTCGATGTGGCCGTGGGACGCCGACTCCGCATGGCGCGTAAGGCCCGCAGCCTCAGCCAAGGCCAGCTCGCCCAAAGCCTCGGCCTGTCCAGCCACCAACAGGTCCAGAAGTACGAGCAGGGCGCGAACCGGATCTCCGCGTCGAGTCTGGCCAAGGCCGCCATCCGCCTCGGAGTGCCCATCGACTATTTCTTCGTCGACGTGGAGGGCATGCCCCTGCCGGCCAAGGGCGCAGGCGATCCGATCGCCGAGGAGTTGGCCGCGGATCCTCGCGCCATCGCCCTGCTTCAGGCTTGGCGCAGCCTTCCCGTCGCCAAGCGCAACTTCTTCGCCGATCTCATCCGATCCGCCGCACAGGAGCCTGGCGATGCCGAATGATCGCACCCTGGCCCCTCTGTTCCTCGGTCGCGGCGCGCGCTTCGTCGAGGCCGGCCGCTGGGCCCAGGCCCGCGGCCTCTCTGACGAGCTGGTCCTGTCGCAGATTTGCTGGGGCCTGGAGCTCGCGCTGAAGGCCTATCTCCTCGCCCACGGCTGCACCGACGATCACAACCGCCGAGCCCGCCGCCATGACCTGATCAAGGCCAGCTTCGCCGCCCAGCAGCTGGGCTTGGTCCTCGGCCGGCCCATGGAATGGCTGCTCGCCGACGTCGGCCCCTATGCGCGCCGGCACGCCATTCCCGAGGCCCTGGCGCGCCGCCCGGACCTTCTGGCCCGACACGACGCCCTGGAGCTGGCGGAGGACCTCGTCCGTCGCGTGCGCCGCAGTCTCATCGGCAATGATGCGCGCACAAACGCCCTCCCCCGCCCTGCTCTTCTACGTCGGCTAAGCGGCCATGCCGGGACAGCGGAATCGGCCTAGCCTGCGATCGACTGCGGAGACACCCATGGCCGACGCTGAGGACTTTCTGCCCGCCGGCTACACCCCGACCGAAGAGCTGATGGTCGAAAAGGCCGAGTGCTCCGAATGTGGCCTCAAGACCTTCGAGGATGTGCGGGCCTGGGCCGACGCCCACGTCCGGGCCACGGGACACCCGGTCGCCCTGACCTTCCTCTACGATGTCCGCGACGAACATTGGCTCGAGCGCTTGCCTTACGAGCGCCAGGCCGAAATCGAGAACCTTCGTCGCCGGCCCTAGGCGACCAAAGATGGGGAGGCGGATTCGCCCGTGAAGGCCGACGAATACCTTGAGGGCGTCTTCAAGGAAGCCTTCAAGCGTGAGCTTGAAGTCGACGAAAACGTCGCCCGCACTCTGCCCTTCTTCGCCGCCACCCTCGCGCTGGTCGTGACCCTCTATGGCTATGCGACCACCAAGCTTCCGGCGCTCGAACTTGGTTTTCTGAGCCTTCTCCTCCACCTCCTCCTCATCACAGGCGCGGCCTCTTTGGCCGGCGTGGTCTACAGCCTCTTTCAGGCCGTCCGGGCGCGGGAATACCGAATCCCGCCAAAGGAAACCGAGCAGATCGCCTGGGCGGAAAGCCTGAAGAGCTTCTATGCCGAGCAGGGGATGAACCCGGCCGCCGCGGACGAGAAGGTCGCTTCGGATCTTCGCGCCCGCATGCTCGTCGAGTTCGCGGAAGGCGTTGAGCACAACCGAGCCGCCAACGCGCCCAAGCTGAAGGCGCGAGCGCAGGGGTTCACCCTCCTGGTCGCCGCGTTAGGCATCGCTTTTCTGATGATCGCGATTATATTCACAACCGACCGCCTTGCACCGGACGGTCAACCGAGAGAGCCGCATGAGCAACCGCCCCGCCAAAAGCACGACGCCGCCGCCCCCGCGGCCGTCGGCGCAGCGCCAGCCGCCGCCGCCGCCCAAGCCGCAGGTGCTTCAGGTCGGCGTGAAGTTCCCGGGCGTGCCGGTGGCGAACACGGTCCACAAGTGAGCGACGCGAACAAGGCACCTCAGGGCGGCGGCCAACCCGCGCAGCAGCCTGCGCCGGCTTCCGCGCCTCCGCCCCCGCCGACACACCAGCTCCTGAAGAAAAGCGAAGACGGCGGCGGCCCGATCAAGACCCGCTGATCGCCGCACACCCGAGCCGCTTTGGCGGCTGTTTGTACGTCCAAACTACCGGCTGCGACCTCGGCCCTTGTCAGGCCCGGGTCGGTCGGGCGTCGTCTCCGGCCCCTTGCGCGCCCTTTGCCGCTCAACCACCATCTGACGAGCCAGCGCCACCTTGCGGCTCACCGGCGGCGGCATGGATTTGACGAACGCCTGCACGTCCTTCGCCAGCGCCTGGTCGCGCGGATCGCCCGAGGCCGCGAGCACCTTGGCGGCCGCCTGATAGGTCGCCCGCACCTCCGACTGCCGCCGACGCATCTGCTCGTCCCAGGGCCGAGGCTTCGCCCCGCCCCGCGCTAGCGCCTCGGCCTCCCGCCGCGCCTCCCGCAGGACGCGCGGCTCGTTCTGTCCGGTCCGCTCGAACCGCTCCCGCGCCTTCCGGACGGCCGTCCGCTCCGGCTTCTGGGTGATGCCGCGCACGCGACGCGGCGTCGCCTCGGCCTGGATGCCCCGCCCCCGCAGCTCCCGGGCGAAGCGCTCGCGCCAGTCGGCCAGGTCCGCCTTGCGAGGGTTTAGCCGCTCGCCGTTCACCCCCAGCGCCCGCACGCTCAGATGGATGTGGGGCTGCTCGCCCTTGGCGTCCTGGTGAAAGGCGAACACATAAGGAAAGGTGTCGCCGAACTCCGCCCGGGCGAAGGCGCGGACCGCGTCCTTCATGCGGTCAGGGTCGGTCCCGACGGGCATGCTGAGCACGATGGACACCGACATGTTGCTGTTCGCGCGCCGGCGGCTATCCCCCTCCCCCACCTCGCTCCAATCGTCAGCCAGCTCGCGCACGGCGCCGCGGCCATGGATCAGAGCTCCATCCGATTGCTCCAGGTCCAGCTCGCCCTTCCGCGAGATGTATTCCAGATGCGCGGCCAGGTGCTCCCCGTCCTTCGTCCGGCCGGTGATCTTCACCATCACCTCGGGAGCTTTCTGGACCACGCGCGCGAGCCGCGCCCTGGCCTCCCCTCCCCGGCCGCCGCCCTTCGAGGGCGCGGCGATCACCGGCTCCTTGGGGACGATCTTCCGCCCGCCAGCCGGCGGCCGCCAAAGATTGTCGAACCCGCGCACGGAGCGGAAGTCGCTCACGCCTCGTCCTTCCAGTAGTCGAGGTTGCCGCGGAAGGCACCCTTCAGGCCGCGCACGTGGGCGCGGATCTCTTCGCGGAACGCCTCGAGCTGGGCGATCTCGGCGGAAAGTACGGTCCCTGGCATGACCGCCGTGTTCAGGGCGCGGGTGATCTGGTTGAGGTTCACCCCGATCCGCCGCAGCTCCTCCTGCACGGCGTAGACGGCCAGTTCCTCGCGCCGGCCGAACTTCGGCCGGCCGTGCAGGCGTCGCCGTAGGACCGCGAGCGCCCACTCGGTCCGCATCAACCCGTCGGCATCGGACGCCTTGTCGAGCGCCGCCTGGTCCTCGTCCTTCAGCCGGATCGTGAGCTTCGTCGACTGGCCTCGGGCCGCCGTCGGCGGCCTGGGCGCCTCCTGCCCTACAGCCTCAGCCACCAGCTCGCGAAGCCGCTTCGACCGGCCGCCGGAGGCGATCGCGTCGAATTTCGCGGCCAGCGCATCGGGGAGCTGGAAGGCGAATATGGCCATGAGCGCAGCGTAGTTTATAAAAATGCCGGCGCAAAGCCTATCCTGCCCTCACACCCCTAAAGACTCCCCCCACACCAACACACCATCGCACGAGTCGCGCCGAGAGTCTGGCTTGGAGGGCACGTCGTTAAGCTTGGATTCTCTCCCCTGAGCGACCATAGGTTGCGAACTCCTCGCAAGTGCCCATGTTGAACAAGCGTCGCAGCAGCAGGGACCATGAGCTCGAAGCAAAGAACAGGCAGGGATAGGCTAAGGGGCGTCGCCCCTCGCGCGCGGGACGTGAAGTCTCCGCTTCGCTCCGACCGGCCGGGGGGTCTCCCCGACCTTCCTCCCTTCGGTCGTGCAGGCCGGGTGATCCCCCTCCCCCCGGCCGCGTCCCACTTGCTACCCCCAGCCTCGCCGGCGGGCAGGGGTGCAGGGCGGGGCCTGCACCCTGCCTTCCACGAAGGACCTTGCCATGACCGCAAGGGCCCAGCCGGAGACGAACGCCATGCAGACTAGCGAGCTCGCCCGCCGCGCCCAGCTCACCACCCGCCAGGTGCGCCACTATGAACGCGAAGGCCTCATCGGGGGCCGCCGCGACGAGAACGGCCACCGCGACTATCCGCCGGAAACCGCATCGGTCGCCCGGCGCATCGGCCACCTGGTGGACCTCGGATTTACGACGGGCGAGATCCGCACCTTCATCGACCGGATCTCACCACCCGCCGCTGGCGCAGCATCCCCCAAGGAGCTGCTGCATCGGCGCGAGCGGCTGGCCAGGATCGACGCGACCATTGAGACCCTGCGCGCCACCCGGGCCGAGCTGATGGAGCTCTTGGTGAGCGACGTCCTGGACGCCTAGACGTCGAGATAGAGCCGCCGTCCGTCCGGCGTCAGCCACATGAGCAAGGTGTCGTACTTCCAGCTCAGCAGCGCGGCCAGGAACACGGCCACGCCGTTCACGACATAGGCCGCCACGGGGACGTCCGGCTTTAGCAAATAGCCCACGACGAGAAATGCCGCGCCGACGAACATGTAGGCCCGCAGCGCGAACTTCACGAGCGGCCGGCAATGCAGCATGGCGAAAAAGACGACATACCGGACCGTCGTCACCGCCCCGCGAAGGATGGCCCCTCTGGCGCCGCGTGCGTCCAACTACTCGCTCCGGGACCTCACCAGCCGCACGTTCGCGACCGGCGTGGGCTCTAGGCTGCCCCCCTCCTCGTAGGCGATCAACACCGTCTCCGGATCCGGTCCGGCCTCCAACATGAGCCGCCCCATCCGCTTGCCGACCTTCACGTCAAAGCCCGCGAGCCGGCCGCCTCGCGGCCCCGCCGCGTCTGCAGCGTCGGCGGAAGTTTGTATGTCCAAACTCCCCTGCCCTCTGCGGCCTTTTCCAGCCTCCGCAGATGTCTCCACCGCCGCCGCAGGGGTTTTGCCCTCGGAGGCACCCTTCCCCGCCGCAGGCGAGGCCTTGGCGGCCTTCAGCTCGGCCGACAGGGTGCGGGCCTCGGCCGTGGTGATCTCCTCCCCCTTAGCCGACACGAGCGCGGCGGTCCGTTTCGCGTCGCGCTTCCAGGCGCCGGAGAGTTCATAGAGCGTCCGCACGCCAAGCTTCGGCGCGAGGTCCTGCAAAGGCTGCGGCATGTCCTTCACCGCCGCATACATGGAAACCTGGTCCTTCGGCCGCCCTAGCTTCTCGGCGATCTGGGCTTGGCTGAGGCCCAGGTCGAGGAGCCGTTGCACCGCTCCGGCCATCTCCGCCGTGTTCAGTCCTTCGCGCTGATCGTTCTCGATCACCTGGGCGGCGAGGATCTCGGCCTCGCTCGCGTCGCTCGTCGTGATGATCGCAGGGATTTTCTCCAGTCCCGCCAGCAGCGCAGCGCGATAGCGCCGCGCACCGTAGCGGATCATGTGCCCCCGTTCGTCCTTGGGCCGGACGGTGATGGGTTGGAGCAGGCTTTTCTCGCGGATCGACGCCGCCAGCGCTTCCAGCTCGCGCTTGTCGAAGGTCGTTCGCGGATTATTGGGGTCCTCGTAAATCTCCGCCAGAGGAATGTCCTTGAGGCGTGCGCCGTGCGGCTCTCCGCCTTCCTCGACAAGTCCGCCCACCAGGGCGGCGAAATTGGTCTCAGCCATAGCGATCCTCTCAGGCGGCGATGGGGGCCGCCATGCGGTCCTTGATGGTGGCCAGCACGCCCCGGAGTTCCCGGGCCGCGTCCTGCGCCGCCGATTTCTTGATGGTCCAGACGGGCGTCTTGGTGCTCAGCGCCTCGGCGTAGCCCTGGCGCTGGGTGATGACGCCCTCGAACATGAGCGATGTGCCCCCCTGGCTGAGCAAGGTCTTCAGGTTCTCGCGCTGGCGCGGCGAGTTGCTGACGAGGCGGGAGGGCAGCAGGCCCAGGAAGCCGATGCGTCGGCCGCCGCGCGCTTGATCCTCGACGAGCTTCACCTGCTTGCGCAACGTGCCCACGCCCTGCAGCGAGTAGTCCTCAAGATCGATGGGGGAGATGACATAGTCCGTCACCAGCAGGGCCGCGAAGTTGCGCGCGCCCCAGGTCGGCGGCGTGTCGATCACGCAAAAGTCGAACTGATCCTTAAAGGCCACGAAACGCTTGGCCATCGCCGGGACGGCCGTGTTGATGTTCTGCTCGACGGAATGCAGCTTCTCGTCCGCGCGGAGCACGGTGATACCGGGCAGGCCCTCGATCTGCACGTCGGGACCGAAGAAGAGGGCGGAGCTCGAGCCCCCGTTGCGCTCGGCGGCGAGGGTGTAGGAGGCGTTGCCCTGCGGGTCGAGGTCGATGAACAGCACCCGCACCCCGCGCTCCTCGGCCAGGAACCAGGCCAGGTGCACAGCCAGCATGGTCTTGCCGACGCCGCCCTTCTGGTTGTTGACGACGATCGTCTTCACGATCCTTTTCTCCTGCCCGAGTGCGCCGGCCTGCGATCCGACAGCTCGGCGTCGTCCACCTCGAAGCCGGCCGCCTTCAGCGCGCGAAGGACGATCACCCGCAAGGTCACACCCTCCTTGACCGCTTTGGCCCGAATCTCGTCGCGCAGCTGCGTCGGGACCTTCAAGCTCATCATGGTTTCGCCGCCGCCGTTCTCGTCCAATTTCGTTCCTCGCTGAGCGCACGCGCCGCGGCCGACTCGGTCGGTCGCGGCGCGCCGATTCAGCATACCCAGAACGTAATGATGTTTCAGCCGTCATCGCAGCGGCCCTCCTGATTTTGCCGCCACAGCAGCCATTCCCCTTCATTGCGGCGAGCCGGTTGGATCCGACCGATCAGGGCGAATGCGATGAAAACCAGTAAGGCGGCCCACATGGGAAAGACTCCTTTTGTGCGATGAGAATACATCATTATGTTTTCTGCGCGAGAGAATAATGATGTTTTTTCGGTCGTTGGGGGTGGCATTGGCCTGCGCGCTAGGGCGGCCGCGCGATCTGAGCTGGCGGCAGTTTGGACGTACAAACCGAGCGGGGGAGGGGGCGCCTGGAGGAGACGCCCCCGCCCGGCGCCGCGGGCGGGGGTCGCCGCCGATCAGTCCTCCTCGCTGGGATTCTGCTCGGGACGGTCCAGCGACTTCAGCTCGTGACCGGGCATCGCGATGACCACCTTGGAGAAGAACCGGTCCACGCCCTCGTTATCGGTATAGCGGTCGTGGCGGATCTCGCCCTGGACGAACACCTTGGCGCCCTTTGCCAGGCCCTTCGAGGCCAGCCAGTTGACCGTCGCCTGGTTCCAGATCTCCACCTGGTGCCAGGTCGGGTAGTCCTTCCGCTCGCCGTTCTTCTTCGTGTAGCGGCTGGTGCAGACCCGCAGGGTGGCGACCTTCTTGCCGCCTTGGGTGCTGCGGATCTCCGGCTCTGCGCCCGTGAAACCGATCAGTTGGACTTGGTTCAGCATCGTCTTTCTCCGTCTTCCGCCCAGAGAGGCCCGGGCGGCTCGCGGTCCTTGCCGCGATCACGCGACCGGTCAGGTCGGGGCAAAGGGAGGGGATGAAGCCCGGGGCGGCTGGAAACCGGTCTGCAGCGGCGCAGCGCGAAGACCGGAGGGTCCGGCCGGCCCGCCTCGCCCGCGAGGTTGGCTTCAACATCGAGCGACCCGGCCTAGGTTCGTGGGATTGATCGCGGGGGACCGTCCGCCGCCCCTGCGCGCCGCTACGGAAGACGGTCGCCGATGCGCCCTGGCCGACGCTCCGGTCACGGGACTCAGCACGTCCGCATCCGCCGGCCGAGCTCCCGGCCCCACGGTCGAAGCCTGCTTTCCACTCCACACGCCGAGGGGAGGGGCGACACCCGCCACGCCTGACACGCCGTAAGCATCTGGGACCACGCGAGAAGGCGATGCGCAGACCGATCACCTCTCGGACAGCGCCACGTTTGAACCGGGCTTGGCATAGCGCCTCATCCCGCACGCTGACCAGGCGCTGGCCGACGATCGCCAGGGATCACGCGATCCTCCCGCGCCACGATCGCACCGGGGACCGGGCCGCGGCCGGCATCGGCCGGCGGTGAACAGGCCGACGCCCTCCACGCCGTCCGGATGGGGCTCAAGCCGGATAGAGGCGCGAATGCGCCTTGGGCGCCATACCCACCTTATCGAAGTGGCAGTGGAAGCGCGGTACGCGAGGCCTACACCTGCCGGCCAACGACCACCCGTCGGCGCCTAGATGTGCGGTGTTCGGGTCGAGGAGGGACAAGAGCCCCGCTGGGGCCAATGCTGGCTGCAACAGGCGAACCAATGCGGCCAATTCCGTCGACCGCGACTGGGCCGCTCGAAGGAACTCACCTGCGGCGATGATTAGGCCGGCCCTCCGAGGCCCCCGGCGGCACGGATCGCCAACCCGACGACCGCACCCTGGCCGCCGCGCCCACTTGGGCACGGCGGCCGCAATTGGTCGGACGGTCCCCCACCAGGACCGCCCCTGGGGTGTCAATGCACCGTTCGACGCGCGGCGATCAGCTGGGCGAAATGGGCAATGGCTGCGGTGTCCAGGCTGAAGGGAACCCGGGTCTTTTCCTCATGCTGGTCCAGCTCCTCGAGCACGGCCCAGGCGTCCCAGCACTCGGCGACCACATACCAGTCGCCCACGTCGTAGAATTGGTGGGCGTGTTCCAGAACCGCCTGCGCCATCGTCATGCTCGCCATCTGAGGTCTCCGTTGCTCGACCGGCGGGCTCATCCCGCGATCATGCGACCGGTCGGGCCGGGGAGAGGGGCGGGCTCACGGTCGGCGGCGCTGGAAACCGGCCTGCACAGAGCGCAGCGGCGGAAGGCCGGAGGGTCCTGCGCTGACGCCTCGCCGCCGGCGAGGTCGCCTTGAGCCCGAACGGCCCCGGCTCAGGTTCGCCTTGAGAGATCGCGTTCAGCCCGCCCGGCCAGACCCGGAGAACTTGGCCAGCCGCCGAGGCCCCAGCGGCCGCCACCCGCCCTCGCGGCTTGCCGACAAAGAAGATGCGGCGACCTTGCGGCCGCCGCACCGGCGGGATCAGGCCCTCGCCTTGACCGGGAACTGCCTCAGACCCCGCTCTGCCGCCTTCTGCGCCAGGTTCAACGCCGGCCCGAAGGGCTTCAGGTCGGCTGCCCGCTCAGGGTTGATCGAGTTGGCCAGGGTCAGGACACAGACCGGATCGAGTTCCAGCATCTCGTCGTTGGCCCGGAACGGGGCCGCCCGGCCATGCCGGTCGAAGTCGGCCTTGGCCAGCACCAGGGTGATACCTTTCTGCTTCGCCCACTTGATGGCCAGCTTCTCGGCTCCCTTGGCGCCCGAGGTCGCCAGCGCCATGTCCGGCCACTGCTCGCGCGCCCAGTTGAGGGCGTCGAAGATGCGGCCAGCGTCCTCGGCGGTGTCGGCCTGAGGCGCGGCGCGGAAGGCGACCACGGTCGCGCCGGGGTCCGTCGCCGCATGCTTGCGGGCCTTGGCGGCCCGCAGTGCGTCGCGAGCTTCGATCTGGGCCGCCGTGGTGCGGGTGGCCTTCACCGAGCCCTTCCAGGGGCTCCAGACCTCGCCGGTCGTCGTCGTGTAGGTGGCGGACGCCGCATCGCGGACGATCTCCATCGCCAGGGTGGCGACGTCGGCGGCGCGCGCCTTCAGGGTGGCTTCCTGGATCTCGGTGTCGAGCACCTCCGACCCGTCGAAATCGCGCACCAGGCCGCCCAGCTGGTCGCGAGCCTTGTCGGCGTCGCGCTCGATGCGCTGGGCCACGGAATGGAAGGCGCCGATCAGCGCCTCGCCGATCAGCACATGGAAGTCCTCCAGCGCGGTTTCGCCAACGATGTCGAGCAGCTCGGTCATGAGGCTGCAGCCGAGCTGGTGGAGCGCCGCCTCCGGCGGATGGGTTCGGGTGTCCTCCAGTTGGAGGGCCTGGGCCTCGTAGGCGGTCAGACGGTCTGAGGAGAGGGGAGGGGGAAGCTGCATGGGAAAGTCCCTTCGCGGGGTTGGGGGTGCGAGCCCGTCGGCTCGTGACCGCCTCGCGCCGCCCAGCGGCGACCCCCACAAGGGCTTTGAGCGCAGCGCCCCTTGTGGGGGTCGGCGATTGGTGGCGAGGTCACTGGAGCCAAAGGGTCGCGCCCACCCCGCGTTCGGACGCTGCAGCTGGCCGCTCCACGGCCCGACGCCAGCCCGCGGCAGCGGCCAGCCTGTCCACGGCTTCCGGACACCCGCCCACGCCCAGCGCGAACCGGCCGGCCTCGTCCCAGGCGTTCTGGTCGCGGCCCTCGAAGCGCGCCGCATAGGACCAGGCCATGCTGTCGGCGCTCGCCAGCCGGCGTCGCACCTCAGGATCGAGCAGCGAGGTGGTCTTGCAACCGAACCCGTGCAGCCGCAGGTCCGGCCGATCGAGCAGGATGGCGTCGAGGATGGCGGCGATCACCGCCGGGTCCCCCTGGCGCTTGCAGAGCGAGCCCACCCCCACCCAGGCGCCGTGACCGATGCGGTCGCCATAGGCCTCGAGGTGGCGGCGGTAGTCGTCGGGCTTGCGGCCCTGCAGCACCGGAAGCAGATGCACCCGCCCCGTGCCGGCGTCCTGGATCGCGTCGAACCGGTCCAGGGTGAAGCCTTGGTGGCGGGCGACGGTCAGGCCCGTGGCCTTCAGCGCCACCGGCTCGCACATGTAGTCCTGGGTCGAGGCGGCGATCAGGCCGGTTGTCGCGTAGCGGCGGATCATCGCCGCATAGGCCTTCGGCGACTGGCTGAATCCCCCCTGCAGGGCGACCTGGGTGAAGGCCCCGGAATCCAGCAGCCAGGGCTCGTCGCAGCCGAGGAAGGGGATGTCGCAGATGCGACCGCGCAGCACGTTCGCCGAGAGGCACACCCGGAACCCCCGCAGGGTGAGGGGCCAGGCCAGGCGTGGATGGTGGACGCCGACGTAGAAGCGAAAATCAACATCGCGCGTCAGGGGGAAGGACCGGTCAGGCGGTCGCATAGGCGCGCCCCGTCAATTGCCGTCGCCTACGCTCGGCCCGCAGCGCCTCCACCACCTCGAGATTGCGATGATGCTGGATCAGGTGTTCCAGCCGGTCGCCCGGCAACCGGCGCGGGTCCAGCCGCGGGCCCTTGGGCCGCGGCGTCACCCGACCCAAGGCCAGTTGGCGATCGCGGTTGACCGCCTCGGTGACGAGGACGCCGAGCTCGGCCCGGGACCACACCCGGTCGAGGCCATGGAGGTCGTGGCCGCCCGGATAGCGCGCCGCCCGCAGGCGACGCGCCAGTTCCGCCACCGCGATCGCATCGCGGCTTAGCCGGATGCGGCCGGGCGTCAGGGTCCGCGCGGTCCGGTCGAAGCGCTCGTAGAGGCGGCGCCTCGGCCGCATCAGGGCGCCCTGCCGATCGATCTCGGCCAGCCAGGCAGCCAGGTCGACGAACGGCGGGATGGTCATACCGCCGCCACTTCGCGAGCGCTCGGGCGGTGCCTCAACGGCGCCTTCGCGCGCGAAGCGCAGGAGAGGGGAGGGGAGCATGATCCGCGCCCCGCTCAGATCAGGCCGGCCAGGGCGCGCCTGACGACCGGGTCCCGGTCGGCGCGCCAGGCGGTCCCCGGACGCACGCCCTGGACTTCGTGGGCGGCGCAGTAGCGGCCGTCCGCGCGGCGGCCGCAGAAGCTGAAGTCCGGGCTCTTCGGATCCCCGATCGGCCACTTGCAGGCGTGGACGCCGAGGTGGGCGAGGTCGGCGACCAGCCCGGGCCCTTCCGGCGCCGGCGAGGGCGCGAGCGGGCGCGGCGGCCGAGGCGGCGGCGCCA